>CAYRAD010000278.1:0-4163 GCA_964422135.1 uncultured Vicingus sp. | reverse complement strand
TAGCCAAAAGAAATGATCCGTTTTCGGGTGGCAGAACCTATTACTCACATCCCAGTTTAAAGGATGATGACAAGCCAAAAATTCCGCACCAAAGTTCAGCAACAGGAATGCAGGCCATACCAGCAACCGGTGTTGCCATGGGTATTCAGTACAAAGAGAAAATTGGTATTGCCGAAGATTTTAAAGGAGAAAATCCTGTTGTGATTTGTAGTTTGGGAGATGCTTGTACAACAGAAGGAGAAGTTTCTGAAGCTTTCCAGATGGCAGTTTTAAAGCAAATGCCAATTATCTATTTGGTACAAGATAACGATTGGGACATTTCTGCAAAAGCTGATGAAACGAGAGCTCAAGACATTACCCATTATGCCAAAGGGTTTAAGGGAATGGGCATTCGAACCATTGATGGTTCCGATTTTGCCACTTCCTATGAAACTATTAAAGAGGTACTGGCAATTGTAAGAAAAGAGAGAAGGCCATTTATCATTCATGCCAAAGTTCCTTTGTTAAACCACCACACTTCTGGAGTTCGTAAAGAATGGTACAGAGATGATTTAGCTGAAGCAGCAAAAAGAGATCCTTTTCCTAAACTAAAAAAGAAGTTGTTGGAGTTGGGGGTTAGTGAAAAAGTCATTCAAAAAATTGAAGAATCGTCCAAAAAACGAGTTGAAAAAGAATACGAACTGGCACTTCAGGAAGAAGACCCCAAACCGGAAGATTTAACAACGCATTATTATGCTCCAACACCTATTACCGAAGAAAAAGGAGTGCGTGAGCCTACCGGAAAAGACAAAACCGTAATGGTTGATTCTGCACTTTTTGCGGTAAGGGAATTAATGACCAAACATCCCGAATGTTTGTTATACGGACAAGATGTTGGAGGCCGACTGGGAGGTGTTTTTCGTGAAGCAGCAACATTGGCTCAGCAATTTGGAAATGATAGAGTGTTTAACACACCCATTCAGGAAGCATTTATTATAGGGAGTACTGTTGGGATGGCAGCAGTGGGTTTAAAACCCATAGTTGAGGTACAATTTGCCGATTATATTTGGCCGGGCTTAAACCAGTTGTTTACTGAAGTTAGTCGTTCTTATTATTTATCGAACGGTAAATGGCCGGCAAGTATGATTTTAAGAGTACCAATCGGAGCTTATGGCTCTGGTGGTCCTTACCACTCTTCTAGCGTGGAATCGGTTGTTACAAACATCAGAGGAATAAAAGTAGCTTATCCATCTACTGGAGCAGATTTAAAAGGATTATTAAAATCGGCTTATTATGACCCCAATCCGATAGTGATATTTGAGCACAAAGGGTTATACTGGAGTAAAATAAAAGGAACGGAAGGTGCAAAAACCATTGAGCCTGATGAAGATTATGTGATTCCTTTTGGTAAAGCCAGAACAGTTTTAGATGCTGATGCAACTAACATTGAGAAAGGCGAAAGTGTGGTTGTCATCACTTATGGTAGAGGAGTTTACTGGAGTTTAGAGGCAGAAAAACAGTTTAAAGGACAACTCGAAATTATTGATTTGAGAACATTAAACCCGATTGATGAGGAAGCCATGTATGCCGCAACCAAAAAACATAATAGGGTAATGTTAGTTACTGAAGAATCTATTGAAAGTTCGTTTACTTTAGGTTTGGCTGCACGAATCCAAAAAAATTGCTTTGAATATTTAGATGCACCCATTGAAATAGTCGGCTCTGTTGATACTCCAGCCATTCCTTTAAATTCTATTTTGGAAGCCACACTGTTACCTAATGCAGAAAAAGTTGCAGCGGCATTAACTAGCTTGTTGAATTATTAAAAATATTTTCTTGATTTTCTATTCAAATTGTTATTTTTAAAATGTGAGAAAATCTATATTCATATTAATCATTGTTGTCATTGGTTTTTCTAAGAGTACGAAATGTATTGCTCAAACTTTTTCTCCAAAAGAACAAATTTATATAGATAGTCTAAACCAAATTATAAACAACACAAACACCCCTGACACTTCTTTGGCAATAGCATATTTAGAGCTTACCTCAAAGCTATACGAAAGTAACCCTGATACTATTCGATATTTATGTAATAAAGTACTAAAGATAATGAAGGCTTCTCCTAAAAAAAATCAACATATCAAAGCCGAAGCTTTACGCTTTTTAGGATATTTAAATAAACAACAGGGAGCCATTTCTGTTGCTACTGATTACTACCTTGCCAGTTTAAAAATATACGAACAACTTAACAGCAAAAAGAAAGAAGCTTCTATAATAAAGAATATTGCCTACATGTATTTACAACAAAAAGATTATAAAAATGCTGAAATATATTTTAAAAATGCACTTAAATTACAACAAGAATTACACGATAGCCACAACATCTCTTACACTTTAAATGATTTAGGATTTTTATATAAACGCATTGATAAAACAAAAAAAGCATTAAAATATTTTAACGAAAGTGCAGCAATTCAATATAAGATTAACGACAAAAAAGGATTAGCATATACCTTTATTAACATTGGTTATATTCATCTTTCAGAACATAATATTGATAGTGTAATAACTTATTTTGAAAAAAGTTTAAAAATACAAAAACAACTAAAAAACATGTCTGGAATTGCCTATACCTATAGCAATATGGGATATGTGTATCTTCAAATTAAAGATTACAATAAAGCAGCACAATACGGTTTAAAATCCTTAAAAATAACACAAAAATTAAACGATAAAACTAGCTTAGTTTTTATCGAAAACCTATTAGGAAAAATTTATTTTAAAGCAGGGAAAACCGACTCCGCATTAGTTTATTCAAAAATGAATTTGAACCAAGCAAAAGAGATTGGATACCCTGAAAACATTAGAGATGCAGCTGAACTATTATGGAAAATTTATAAACAAAAAGGAGAAGATGGAGATTTTAAATCTTATGCAAAAGCTTTTGATTATTATACCTTATATTTTTCTATGCGAGATAGTATTAACAACAAGGAAACAGAGAAAAAAATAGCCATTAAAAACCTACAGTATAATTACGAAAAAGAAAAGTTAGCAACACAAAAAGAACAAGAAAAAAAAGACATCATTAATCAAGAAAAACAACATTGGCAAACCTTAATAATTATTTCTATTTCTATTGGTTTTATAGTCATTGTTATATTTTCATTTTTTCTTTACAGAAGATATCAACTTACCAGTAAGCAAAAATCCATCATTGAATCACAAAAAAAGACAGTAGAAAAACAAAAAGCTGTTGTTGATGAAAAAAATCAAGAAATTTTAGATTCCATAACTTACGCTAAACGAATACAAAGTGCCATTCTTCCTCCCAATAAATTAGTTAAAGAATACCTACAGAAAAGTTTTATTCTGTATAAACCTAAAGACATTGTTGCCGGTGATTTTTATTGGATGGAAAGCCTTCCCAACCCCTCCAAAGGAGGGGTTAATAAAACAACTGCGAGGGAGTCAGAGGGGGCTGTTGTTTTATTTGCCGCAGCAGATTGCACAGGTCATGGCGTTCCCGGAGCAATGGTAAGTGTGGTTTGTCATAATGCTTTAAACCGAAGTGTTCGGGAGCATGGATTAACAGACCCGGGAGAAATTCTTAACAAAACACGGGAAATCGTTATCCAAGAGTTTGAAAAAAGTGATGAAGAAGTAAAGGACGGAATGGACATTGCTCTTTGTTCACTTACTACTGTCAGTTCGAGTAGCGGAGCGTATCGAGAACTAAAATATGCAGGAGCAAATAACCCATTATGGATCATTAGAAAAAAGTCAACTGATGAAAGTAAAAAGTTTAATGACATTGAATTAAAGACTTTTAAACTTGAAACTTTAGACTTTGAACTTCACGAAGTAAAAGCCAACAAACAACCTATTGGTAAATACGATAATCCTAAGCCTTTTATAACAAATACCTTCGAGTTGCAAGAAGGCGATTCCATTTATATATTCTCTGATGGTTATGTAGATCAGTTTGGAGGAGCAAAAGGAAAGAAATTGAAAGCAAAAGCATTTAGAGAATTGTTGTTGAGCATTCAGCATGAACCAATGAATGAGCAAAGAAAATTAATTGATGAAAAATTTGAAACCTGGAGAGGAAACATTGAACAAGTTGACGATGTTTGCATTATTGGAGTGAAGATATGAACAGAAATAATACAAGCGAGTCAGCC
>CAYRAD010000277.1:1284-4198 GCA_964422135.1 uncultured Vicingus sp. | reverse complement strand
TGTTCGTGGCTTAAGTTACCACCAAAATAGGTTCCGAACAACATAGATTGTGCATCCCTTTCCAATACAAATAAGTAAAAATTATAGCCGTCACCTGAAGTAGGTTGAGTAGCATTTGGAGTGGTTGGCATTCCTGTTAATGGTACCAGCGTTAAAATATTTCCGCCCCATCCTGAAACATAAACATTTTCGCATCTGTCAACCAGAAAGGCAGCAGGGGAGAATTGAGCATTTACATTGCCGTTTCCGAAAAGTGTGGAATAATCTACTAATGACAAACTATTATTCATACGCATAATAAATTGTCCACTACCAGTGTCTGAATAATTGGCGTTATAGATTGGAAAACTACCCCTTGTCTGACCCACAGTATAAATGCTTCCAAAACGATCAATTTCTACAAAATAGCATTGGTCATAATCATTGGTTCCAATATAAGTAGCTACCAAAATTGAAGATCCATTGCTATCAATTTTTGCAATATAACCATCTGCTTTTCCTCCTTGAAAAGTACTTTGGATGCTACCTGCTGTGGAAGGAAAATCAATTGAGTTTGTTCCACCACAAACGTAAACATACCTATTTGTATCTACTTTAAGCGAAAATCCGGCATCAGCATTACTCCCTCCCAGATAGGTACTCCAAAATAAAGAACTCAAGTCGGGGTTCAGTTTAAAAACTACGGCATCCTGATGGCCATTTAATGTACTATCAAGACCATTCAAGTAAGGAAAATCGGCTGATTTTGTTGATGAAGCAATGTAACAATTACCATCGCTGTCCAGCATAATTTCGCCACGATATTGATCACCATAATTATTCATCAAGGTGTCGTAGGTTTGATTTACAGTATGATTTACCCCATCGTTGGCACTTCCGCCCATATATGTACTTCCTAACAAAGCAGTCCCGGTTGGATTCAATTTGGCTATATAAATATCGGTACCGTTATTAAATTTGGTTCCGTTAGAACTAAAAAACAGGTAAGACCCTCCGTTAAATGTAGTATCGTAAGCGTTTGTTGTAACCGGAAAATCGGTAGAACTTGTTGCTCCATAAATGTACAGGTTATTGTTTTCATCAGCTATTAAACTGTGAACAGTTTCTGCTTCAACACCTCCAATATAAGTTGAGTAAATCAGGTTAGCTCCTGTAGAGTCGTACCGTGTAATCACAACATCTGTTATACCATAAGCAGGTGTTCCGTTAAAACTGGTGTCTATTGCTCCGAGTGTAGTGGGGTAGCCGATATCAAAAGCAGTTCCACCTGCAAAAAGGCTGCCGTCATAACCATACGTTGCAGTCATGCCAAAATTATCGGCATAAGAACCCGAATAACTGGCAAAAACTAAAACAGGATCTATAACTAATGGATATTTACTATTATAATTTTTTAATATCTTGAAAGAAAGAACATTTTTAGTCAAAATAAATTTGCAGGGAACCTCAATCTTTTGTCCATTAATTTTCTGATAGGCATAGGGTTTTTGTTCAATTATTTCATTAACGGAAGTGACAATATGCAGGTATCCGGATTTATCTATGCGTAGTTTATCTGTTCCTTCATAACTTAATTGCACATCATCGGTTTTTCCACCAGGATTAATAATTACATCATACTTGAGTTTGTCGCCTAATGAATACAGGTTGAGGTCAACGTTATCATATATATTGTTGTAATGAATAAGCTGACAGGCCTTAACATTGGATTGCCATTTTTTTGCATCTTTTCCTAAAAAGTAATTATAATACTCCGAAAATTCATTTTTACCATCAACAATAACATTATTGTTAGCACCTAAAAAGTTAATCCTAAAGGCATGGTATTTTAATTTTTCTGGTGGTGTGTTGAGGTTAAAATTGTGGAAATGATAAGTATCAGAATTATAAAAATTATAGGTAAACGAATTTCGTTCTACAAATAAAGCACCATTGCCCAAATTCGCTTTATATAGGAATGGCTGTACCCACTGCCCCTTGTTCTCAATAAAGCGAATGCCATTAAACCCATAGGATAAACTACTAAAAAGGACAAAAAGCAGCACTAAATATTTGGCATAAAGTTTCATTATTAAGGTAAATTTAAGCAAATATAAGCTGCTATACAAAATGCATGGATTTAAAATTTTATTCATTATTAAATTCTATCTAAATAAAATGATTGTTTACATTTGATTATTATTTAGAATAAGTCTAAATAAAAATAAGGTAAAATGAAAAAAGTATTATTAAGTATTGGAATAAGTGTGTTAATTATAGGGGGTAGTACTTATTCACAAGAACAAGCTGATAGCACACAGGTTACAGTTAAGAAAGAAAAACTTGAAAAATTAACAATAGGTGGTTACGGACAAATAGATTATAACCAGCCTTTAAATGATACGGTAAGAGCTAACGGAAATCTGGATGTACATCGTTTGGTGTTGTTCGTGGGCTATCAATTTAACAACAGCGTAAGTTTTGTTTCGGAAATAGAAATGGAACACCATGTAGAGTTAGAAGTGGAACAGGCTTATGTAAATTACAAGATTGCCGAGCCGCTTAGTTTTAGAGCCGGTTTAATACTGGTTCCCATGGGAATAATGAATGAATATCATGAACCTCCTACTTTTAATGGTGTTGAAAGACCCAATGTGGATACTAAAATTATTCCTACCACCTGGCGTGAAGTTGGTTTTGGTTTTGCAGGAAATCTTAACAGCGTTTCCTTAAAATACCAAGCTTATGTTATGAATGGATTATTGAGTTATAATGAAGATGGAGGTCTTCTTGAGCCCAATAAAGGATTTAAAGAAGGTCGTCAGGAAGCCGGAGAAAATATCATTAGTTCGCCTAGTATTTCCGGAAAATTAGATTACTACGGCATTAAAGGTTTAAAAATAGGAGCTGCAGCATATTCCGGTAAAACACAATC
>CAYRAD010000277.1:0-1184 GCA_964422135.1 uncultured Vicingus sp. | reverse complement strand
ATCTTAAAAAAAGACGCCAAAGAGAAACTGATCTTATTTGGTCGGTATGAGTTTTACGATACACAGTACACCTTACCTAAAGGAATTGAAAAAACAGGATATTATACACGAACAGACCTGACTTTTGGAGTAACTTATAAAGTGAGTGATGGAGCAGCATTTAAAGCTGATTATCAACTATTTAAAAATAAAGCAACAAGCACTGTTTCTAAGCAAATTAATTTTGGCGTAGGTGTTTGGTTTTAACGATTTGTTAGATGAAAAAAACTAGTATAGTGATTTTGATAAGTGTTGTCTTTTTTTCTTTTGATTTGTCTAAATCAACGATAAAAAAAATTGATAAAGCTTTAGAAGAGTTATGGAAAGGGAAATCTATTGATAAAAAATCGATTAGCTTATCTCTAGAACAAACAAAAAAACTCTCTTTTAAATTAGAAAATGATGCTTTATATAAAGTATTTATTGACTCTAAAATTGGTGCTTATCTTTTTTTATCTCATGGAAAAGGAAAAATGAATAAATTTGATTACATGCTTGTTTACCGCCCGAATCTTTCCATTTTAAAAGTGAAGCTTTTGGTGTATCGTGAAGAATATGGAGGGGAAATAGGCAGTAAGCGATGGTTAAAGCAATTTATCGGAAAATCTGACCCCGAAAAGATGAAGTTTGGACGGGATATTCAAGGCATTTCAGGGGCAACCATCTCGGCACGTTCCATTAGTGCCGACATTAAAAAAGTAACAGGTCAAATGATTGAATTAAAACAAAAAGGAATGTTATAAATGGAACTACACGGTAAAATACATGAGTTGCCAAAGCTGGCAAAGTACTTATTGGGATTTTTTATTATCACCTTAAGTTTTGGCTATTTTGTGGGCTTACGATTTGTTCAGGAAAACACCAATTACACCACACAGGGAATTGAAGAACAATATAACGGAAATGAAGAAGATGAAAATGCTGAGGTCATGAAATTTAAAAAATCCGAGAAAGAAATTATCAGCATGGTTCACAACCATGTTATTAGCATGTCGGTTATTTTTTTACTGCTGGGTGCAATTTTACTGCTCACTTCATTACCTCAAAAATTCAAAAAAATATTAATTATTGAACCTTTTATTTCTATTATTCTGACATTCGGAGGCATTTGGTTAATGTGGAGTGGTGTATTATGGTTTAAATAT
>CAYRAD010000276.1:0-4203 GCA_964422135.1 uncultured Vicingus sp. | reverse complement strand
GGATAGGATTAGGACTGATTTTTTCATGGTTTCTCTGTTTATTTTGGTTTCCTAGTGTAAGTTTACAACAGTATAGTTATAAAAGTTAGTAGTAATTTCCGGGCTGCTAGTTTTAATTGATAAGTGGTAGGAATAATAAAATAAGTGGTTTAAAGAATTTTAATAGTTTTTAATGTACTTATCATTCAAATCATACCTTTGTGTGAATGAGTTCAAAAAATACATATTGTGAGAGTTTAACTGCTTATTCAAGGTGGAAGACCAGAGAAGTAAAAGTTGGTAAAATAAGCATAGGAGGAAATAATCCAATTCGGGTTCAATCCATGACGACCACTGACACTATGGACACATTGGCAACCGTGGAGCAAGCTATTCGTATGATTGATGCCGGATGTGAATTGGTAAGAATTACTGCTCCGAGCATCAGGGAAGCCGAAAATTTAACTAATATTAAAACAGAACTAAGCAAAAGAGGATACGACACCCCCCTTGCGGCTGATATTCATTTTACACCCAATGCTGCAGAAATAGCAGCAAAAATCGTTGAGAAAGTAAGGATTAACCCTGGAAATTATGCGGACAAAAAAAAATTCGATGAAATTGAATATACGGATGAATCATATCATGAAGAATTGGAAAGGATTCGAAAAAGAGTTGTCCCATTAATAAAAATCTGTAAAAAGCACGGAACAGCCATACGAATTGGAACAAATCATGGTTCTTTATCCGACCGGATTATGAGCCGATACGGAGATACACCTTTAGGAATGGTAGAGTCTGCCATGGAATTTTTAAGAATTTGTCGAGAGCAGGATTTTCATGACATCGTTTTATCCATGAAATCGAGCAACACTCAAGTTGTGGTACAGGCGTACCGATTATTGGTAAACAAAATGGCTGAAGAAGGCATGAATTATCCTTTACATTTAGGGGTTACCGAAGCAGGAGAAGGAGAAGATGGAAGAATAAAATCTGCTGCAGGGATTGGAACTTTATTAGAGGATGGTTTAGGAGATACCGTAAGGGTTTCATTGACTGAAGAGCCTGAATTGGAAATTCCTGTAGCCAAACAATTAGTGAGTCGATATCAAAATAGAGCAAATCACGATTCCATTAAGAATATAGAGGCAAACCCAATAACACCTTTTGAATACCATAAAAGAGAAACGGATAATGTCTTAAATATCGGAGGAAAAAACGTTCCAGTTGTAGTGGCTGATTTCTGTTTAAAAGAAAAAATTAATCCCGCTTCTTTTTTTGCCTTGGGATACAATTATTCAATTCCATTAGATAAGTGGAACATTGCTGATACAGCTTGCGATTATGTGTTTTTAGGTGATAAGGTTATCGAGTTTGAAGTTCCGGGGACTCTTGGAATAATCTACAATTATAATACTTGGTTAAACAATAAAACAAACAGTTATCCTTTTTTATCGGTAAAAGAATATATAGAAAACAAAGAGTTATCGGGTAAATTAAATGTTGTTTACGTTACGCTGTCTGAGCTTTCGGAAGAATTAATAAATCAACTAAAAAAAGATAAAACGGTTGTTCTGATGATTGACACCTACAACAAGCATGGTATGGCAGAACAACGCAGGATTTTTATTGAATTAATGAACAACAACTGTAAAACTCCGGTTCTTATCGGAAGGGCTTATGGCAACCTTTCAGAAACAAAATTGCAGTTACAAGCTGCAACCGATATGGGTGCTTTATTAATTGATGGATTAGGAGATGGTATTTTTATTGCAGCAGAAAATTGTGGAAGCGATAAAATGGTAAATGATACAGCTTTTGGGATATTACAAGCTACACGAACAAGAATATCAAAAACCGAATACATTTCCTGCCCAAGTTGTGGGCGAACGTTGTTTGATTTACAAAAAACAACAGCCAAAATAAGAGCAGTAACTTCTCATTTAAAAGGATTAAAAATAGGCATAATGGGCTGTATCGTTAATGGTCCGGGAGAAATGGCTGATGCTGATTATGGATATGTAGGAACAGGATCCGGTAAAATAACACTCTATAAAGAAAAAAATGTTGTTCAACGAAATATTCCTGAAACGGAAGCGGTAGATTCTTTAATTCAACTAATTAAAGAAAATGGTGATTGGTTGGAAAAATAGCATCATTTTTTAAAAACGCCTTGTTCAATTAATTGTTTCAAATAAACTCTTTTTCCCTGATAAATTGCCGTAACAAAAGCGTCATCTTGCCCTCTGGCTTTAACTTTATCATTATGGATACTAGCATCATTGAAGGTGTAAAAATTCCCGCCAATCGTAAATCGAGTAATGTTGTCTTCCAATATATTTTTTTCAACTTTTCCTAAGCCTTCCAACCTTTTATAATTATAATTTTCAGGGAAATTATAAGCAGCTATTTGTACTTTAAAAATCAATCCTTCAACTTTAGTATTACCAAAAGTGCTAATAATGTCTTCTGTACTCATGGTGTCAACAGCTAGCTTTACAGGCTCTTCCTCTTTTTCGAAATCAGCAGTATAAAAATCAACATTAACATTCAACTCAACGAAAGTATCGACATCTTCAATGGCTATAGTTTCTAAGATAACAGAGTCACCTTTTAATTTAGAAAAATCTGTGTTTTTTAACTTGTAAGCAATTTCATACTCTTTATTTACCGGAAGATTGGTTAAATAATCACCTGTTAAAGAGTTGGAGCCAAGTTTACTGTATGTCGTTTTATTGCTTTTATAATTAACTGTTATTTCTGCTTCTGCAGGTTCATCGTTTAATGTAACTTTTCCTTTAAGCATAGCCACAGCCGGTTTATAACCAACTAAGCCTGGTTGAACAGAATAAATGTCTTGTAGTCCGTAGCCTCCTGGCCTTCCAGATGAAAAGTAGCCTGTTTTTCCATCAGCTGATAAGACATAATAAGTATCTCTATCAGGGCTGTTAATGGGATAGCCTATGTTAATTGGAGTTGACCATGTTCCATCTTTTTGAAGCTGAGCGTGGAAAATATCATAACCACCCATACTGTTGTGTCCTTCTGAACTAAATACCAATGTCCTTCCATCAGGGTGAAAAAATGGAGCATCATCATTGTAAGGAGTATTAATGGTTGGTCCCAAATTTTCAATATTTCCCCAAATGCTATCATTGATTAAGGAGGCTTTATAAATATCTCTTCCGCCAAGCCCTTCAGGTTTATCACTGGTAAAAAACAATGTTTGCCCATCAGCTGAAATAGAAGCACTACCTTCCCAGTGGTTGGTATTTACTTTACCTAAAAGTGGCTGTGGAGTATTCCAGTTGCGACCTTTTAAAGTACTGTAATAAATTTCTCCTTTTCTGTCGGGTGTGTCTTTGTAAACGAATAGAAGTTGACCGTCAGGAGAAAGTGCAATACAGGCATCATTGTCATAGCTATTAATATTATCTCCTAATGGTGAAGGATTTTTCCAGTTCCCTTTTTTATCTTTCTCTGTACTAAAAATATCTTCTAAATCACCTCCTTTAGATTTCTTTCCCCAGTAAGTAAAAACCATTGTTTTTTCATCAGCAGAAACTACCGGAACATATTCAGAAGCATCAGTGTTAATGGGCTCTCCGAGATTTGTAATGGAGACATTTAATGGGTGTGCAACTAATTCTTTGGCATTTTCACAATTTTGGATTAAATGTTCGGTAATCGGCCGTTGGCTTTTTATAATATCCTGTTTCAGGTATTCATTAAATACAGTAATTGCCTTATCAAATTGATAAGTTAAATGATAAGCTATTCCTAGGTAAAATTTTACATCAGCTGATTTGGGCAATTTTTCAGCTACAGGTTCTAGGTATTGTGCAGCTTTTTCAAAAGCATCTTGTTTTTTTAAGTAACACATGCCTAAACGATACATGATGTAATACTCTTCCGGATAAGTTTCGTTTAATTGCTGATAAATTGGCAAAGCCTTTAGAAAATCATTGTCTAAATACAGCTCCTCAGCTTTGTCTAACTCTTCTTTATCTGCACCACTTAAATTTTTAGTGTTCAGATTTATCGTTTTATTTTGGTTGTAAGCGGTTATCGAAAATAGGAGGAAAGATAATAGAAAAAAAAGCAGTCTGAAAATCTTCATTTTACGGAAAAAAATTGAATTAAAAAATAAAAGTAGCCATAATAAATTGAAAACTAAGTTCAAACAATAAGTGCAACAGATAACAAATATCGGAAAGCTAGCTT
>CAYRAD010000275.1:2058-4219 GCA_964422135.1 uncultured Vicingus sp. | reverse complement strand
ATTCAGCAATTAAATTATTAGAAATAATAAAAGATTTATAATTACTGAAGATGTCATGAATATCTGGATTTTTTAGTAAAGCAATTTCATATTCTTTTTTTGCAGATGGAATATCTCCAATATTGTAATAACATTGGGCTAAATTATAATGTGTTAAAGGTTTATCTTTGAATAATAATGTTTTTTGATAATATTTTATAGCATTCTGGTAATCTCTTTTAATAAAATTTATTGTGCCTAAGTTATTTAAACATGCTGGATGTTCAGGGTATATTTCTATAGATTTAAGATAATATTTTTCACTCAAAATAAGGCTATTTAAGGTTTTATCTGTAAAATATCTTTTGTAATAATTCCCGGCCAACATCTCGTTGGCTTTTGCCGAATTGGGAACATTTTTAATGTCGTGAGAATAAAGAGATAATTCATTTTTCCATATTGGATTTCTTGTGAAGGTTCTTATACTATAAGCCGTTATTAATATGGCAAAAACAATTAAAAATATCTTTTTTTTAAGGTCGCTTTTTATAAAATAATTTAAAGCATAACCAAGAAATAAATAAAGGATAATACAAAATCCTAAACTACCATTAAATAAGAATCGTTCTGCTACAATTCCTACTAATGGCTTAATAAAATTAGAGATGGATAGCAGGTTGACTATCAATAGAATTATCCCTATGTTTAACAACCTATTCTTTTTGTTTTTATAAATTAAGATAGGAATCGAGATAATAAATAGAACACCTAAAATAAAATTTAGAGATAAATAATCGTTATAGTTTATAGTGTTGTATCCATAATAATAGCTTAATTTAAAAGGGTTTAGTAATAATGAAATATAATAACCAATGATATAAATAGAAGGTAGAATTCGTTCCCAAATTGTTGAGAAAAACAATGGATTTTCAAAGAATTCAAATTCGCGATTAACAGTTGACCTATATAGAAAATAATGTTTAATAAAAATACTTATAAGTATAGCCGATCCGGAAATCAAAAAATATTTTATAAAAATGTAGAATTTATTAAAAGTGCCTGGTTTAGTATAAAATAATAAAACACTAGAGGCTATTATTACAGGGAAAATAAGAAATGATTCCTTGAATAAAATACCCAATAATGAAAAAATAAAAACTAATATGAGGTAATATTTCTTATTATATTTTATTGAATATATTGCATAATATAATGCCAGAAAACCAGATATAGAAACAAAAATCTCGTCCCTGTTTTTTATATTATCAATAACTTCGGTATGCAAAGGAAAACTGGCAAACAACAATATAATTAATAATGATGTAAATACATTCTTAGAGATTTTAAATAATAATAAAAATAAAATAATATTCAGGAACACATAAAGTATTAAATTAATTAAATGGCTTACCAGTGGACTTTTTCCAAAAATCAAGTTTTCTATATAAAAAGAAAAAATACATAAAGGTCTGTAAGCAAAATTGTAGTCACTACTCTGGTAGGAATATTGAGTGAAAATACTTTTTACATTTCCTGAATCAATTAAATGATTATTGGTTAACACTAACGAATCATCCATATTATATCCATTGCTCAATGAATTGGCATAAATTAGTATTGTGGCAATAATAATCGTTAACAGGGAATATATTAACTTTTTATTCACTTATAAATAATTCATTTCATAAAACTGTTACTAAGACAGATTAAATATAGATTTTAAATAACAGGTTACAAAAAAAGAAGTTATAAAACTACTTATAGAGAATATGAAAGTAGCTTAATTTTTGTTTTTCAGTATGTTTATTTGAAACTGATTTGTTTAAAAATAATAAATTGGGTAAATAATTTTGATTTATTTCTGTTTACCTTAGCCAATCATGTCACACCATTTTTTAGATACTAAGATTGAATATTTAAAAGGCGTTGGGCCCAAACGTGCCGAGTTACTCAAAAAAGAGTTGAACATTTTTTCTTTTCGTGATTTGTTACATTATTATCCTTTCAGATATATTGACAAATCTAGGGTTTATACCATTTCAGAAATAAATTCGGAAGAAACCTATATTCAGCTTAAAGGAAAAATTACCAGTTTGCAAACCCTTGGTGAAAGACGAGGGAAAAGGTTGGTTGCTACCTTTCAGGATGAAACAGGAGTTGTTGAATTAGTGTGGTTCAGGGG
>CAYRAD010000275.1:0-1958 GCA_964422135.1 uncultured Vicingus sp. | reverse complement strand
TCAGGTCAGCATATGAACCGTTTATTACAAGGAGATGTTGGAAGTGGAAAAACGGTTGTTGCATTATTGTGTATGTTAATTGCCTTGGATAATGGATTTCAGGCATGTTTAATGGCTCCTACCGAGATTTTAGCAACTCAACATTATCAAAGTTTAAAAGAGCTTTTAAATGGAATGGATATTAAAATTGAATTATTAACTGGATCGGTAAAAACAGCAGATCGAAAAGTAATTCATGAAGAATTAGAAAATGGAGAACTTCAAATTTTAATTGGCACACATGCTTTAATTGAAGACAAGGTGAAATTTAAAAAATTGGGATTTGTTGTTATTGATGAACAACATCGTTTTGGAGTTCAGCAACGTTCCAAATTATGGAAAAAAGGGAGGCAGGGTATTCCGCCTCATGTTTTGGTAATGACAGCTACACCAATTCCCAGAACTTTGGCCATGACCTTTTATGGCGATTTGGATGTTTCCGTTATTGATGAATTGCCACCAGGCAGGAAGGAAATTAAAACGATACACCGTTTTGATTCTTCGCGATTAAGGGTTTTTGGGTTTATTGAAGAAGAAATTAAAAAAGGCAGACAGGTTTACATTGTTTATCCATTAATTAAAGAGTCGGAAAAAATGGATTACAAAGATTTAATGGATGGATATGAAAGTATTACTAGACGATTTCCTCTTCCTCAATACCGAGTTAGTATTGTCCATGGGCAAATGAAACCTTCCGAAAAGGATTTTGAGATGCAGCGTTTTGTTAGAGGAGAAACTCAAATTATGGTAGCAACAACTGTAATTGAAGTGGGTGTTGATGTACCAAATGCAAGCACAATGATTATTGAAAGTGCTGAGCGTTTTGGTTTATCTCAATTGCACCAGTTAAGAGGAAGGGTAGGTAGAGGAGCAGAACAATCTTATTGTGTTTTAATGACAGGAAACAAGTTAAGTTCTGATGGTAAATTGCGAATGGAAACCATGGTGAGAACGAATGATGGTTTTGAAATTGCTGAAGTAGATTTAAAATTGCGTGGTCCGGGTGATATTCAAGGAACTCAGCAAAGTGGTTTGCTCAACTTAAATATTGCCGATTTAGTCAAAGATGGACAAATTCTTCAGCTGGCTAGAGACACTGCTGTTGAGGTGCTAAAAGAAGACCCTGAATTAATTCATAACAAAAACTATCGGCTAAAAACCAATCTCAATAACTTATTTGGTAACAAAGTTAATTGGAGCAGGATTTCTTAAGATTAAAAACCACTCTTTTTAGTAGAAGTACTTTCACAATTTATACACTTTTTTTATTCATAACCTTTGATTTGCTGCAAAGCTAATTACAATAAGTGTTATAGAGATTCTTAGACTCCTTTTTGTCTTTTAAGCCTTAAATCTAATACACCATTTATAAATGTCAATGGATGAATTGGATTTCCTGGTATATATAAATCTACTTTTATATCTTGCAAGACACTTCTATTAATAGCTTTACTATCAGCAAAAAGGCCACCGCTTATTGCATCAATACCACAGAGAATAAATAGTTTAGGGTCAGGAATAGCATCGTAAGCAATACGTAACGGTCCTGCCATATTTTCACTTATGAAGCCTGTAACCACTATACCATCAGCATGGCGAGGCGAGGCGGTAAACTCTATTCCGTATCTTCCCATATCAAAATTGGCATTTCCTGCTGCTCCTAATTCTATTTCACATGAATTATCACCACCAGCAGATACTTGTCTTAATTTTAACGATTTACCAAAAATCTTTTTGACTTCTTTTCGGATAGCGTTAGCATCAACTCTGATTTCAGAAGTTTCTCCTTCATTAATGATTAAATCTTCGAGAATATTTGATGCTATTCTGTAATCCTGAGTGAATTTTATTTTTTCGGGAAAGGCAAAAGCACATTCACCACAAAAAGCACATTTCCCCATATCAATGCTAATAGGATT
>CAYRAD010000274.1:0-4224 GCA_964422135.1 uncultured Vicingus sp. | reverse complement strand
CCACACAGTGCATAATGTGAAATAAGGCTCCTAACAGTACTACTGATGCTCCTAGTCCATAGAGCATTCCCATCATTTTTTTACCCGTTTGTGTCTCACATAAAAATTCTGATATTCCCAGAAGTGTTAAGTTTTAAAGTTAATAATTAATTATAGATAGGTTTTTTTGATTACTTAATATTTTACAAATTATCATCTTTAGCTCTTCCAAGATATGTCATCACACATCTAAATCCTATATAACATTTAGCTGTATCTTGGTATTCATAAGTTCTTGATCCTGTTTGTAAATAATATCCTATATCTTTCCATGATCCGCCTCTGATTACTTTTCTCTTTAATACTTCAGGATCGTCATCTTTAGCATCATATAAATAATCCGGGTTTAAATCATGTGCAAAGTTATAAGCAGATTCATCAAATGCATTACTGGTCCATTCAGCAACATTTCCTGCCATACAGTACAAGCCAAAATCGTTAGGGTTATAAGAATTTATTTTAACAGTATGAAATCCACCATCATCTATATAATTACCTCTCATTGGTTTGAAGTTTCCTAAAAAACAACCTCTGCTGTTTCTGATATAAGGACCTCCCCAAGGATAAGGGCTCAAATCCAAACCTCCACGAGCAGCCCATTCCCATTCCGATTCAGTTGGAAGTCTAAAGTTGTTAACCATAACCCCACCGTTCTCAGTTAAGAAATCATTTAATAGTTGTGTTCTCCAGATACAAAAAGCAGTAGCTTGTTTCCAACTTACACCCACAACCGGGTAATCATCATAGGCAGGATGCCAAAAATAATTTTGGGTCATAGGTTCGTTAAATGAATAAGTAAAATCATGAATCCATGCTAAGGTATCAGGGTAAACATTAATCACATCTCGCATAATAAACTTAGATCTATCTAGTGAAAAAGCATGTCGTGCACCTTCTTCTCCGTTTAAAGCATCTCTACTTTCTCTACGAGCAGCTCTTCTAAAATCTATCCAATAATAAGTGTAATTTAATTTACGAGCATCAATTTCTCTTCTTCTCATAAAACGCTCACCAGGAGACAAAAACATAGGTTCTAAAGCTTCTCTTGCATCGGGTTCATTCCATTTTAATTTCGCATACCAATTAATAGTAGGAGGATCTAATTCTTCGTCATATTCGTTTACTGTATTCAAATAGTACTCTTCATCTACCTCTTCTGCCATAATTCTTCGTGCTATTGAATCTCTTACATGATAAACAAATTGTCTGTATTCATTGTTTGAAATTTCCGTTTGATCCATATAAAATGCCTGAACAGAAACCGTTCTGGTTTGAGCAGTAAGTGCATAAGGTACATCTTGATCTGAAGGACCCATATTATAACTACCCATTGGGATGAATAACATGCCGAATGGATCAGGTTGATACCATTCTTCCCTTCCTTGCACGCCAATTAACTCTCCGTTCCCTTTACTACATGAGTAAAGAATAACTACTGCTAATAACACTAATATTCGTTTCATAATTACCTCCTTCTTTTGTCTTTACTTAGTTTTTTTCTAAGTAAAACCGTTTAATATTTAAACGGGAACATGCTTTTACGTAATTTAAAAATAAATGTTTACAGTTTTTTTTCTTATAAAAATCTTACTGAATGGTAAACTTCCCTCACAGGAGGCTTAACGATTGCAGTACAATATCTTAACATAAATTCCAAACTTCCACTACTATGATCTCCTAATGCTGACATTGTTAAATCATAGGATACGCCAAATTTTAGTCCTTTAAGTGATGGATTAATGTTAGTAAAATCAACTCCGGCTAATATTGCTATTGCATCTTGTACCCTATAGGAAACGCCCCCCCATAGTAAATTATTGTATAATATAATGGCATTTGCATCAATCTGAGTAGATGAAGCATCAGTTTTTGCTAAAACAGAAGGCTTTAAAACCCATTTTCTGCTTCCATCAATATCCCAATCATAGCCAGCCATAATATAATAATGACGAGATTGAGCATAACTTAAAGCACCAACACCTGATCCATTTGCAACATCCTTAAGTTCTGTTTGAGGGATATGTAAGGTAGAAATACCTACATACATTTTATTTTTGATGTGATAAAACAAACCAAATCCAGCATCAAATGTCATAGCCGATGTATTCGCGTTAGGTATAGAAGGATCAAGGGTATAGTCGTCAATCGCAACAAACTCATCACCAAAAGATTTATTTACTAATCCGATTTCCGCTCCAATTCCCAAAGTACCTGGACCCAACATTAAATGATATGAATAAGCTAATTTTCCGACAAATGAACTTTCAATTCCTAATTTATCTTGAAAAACACTTAATCCTATACCATGCTTACTACCAACTAATGCATCTACACCTAGTAAATGAGTTTGTGGGCGACCTGCAAATCCCATCCATTGAGATCTTGTAAGGATTGTACCACAAATCCCACCATTATGCCCCGCAGAACCCGGGTTAACGCTCAGTTTGTTGAACATATACTGTGACCACTGTGCATCTTGTTGAGCTACAGAAACAAATCCAGCAAATAAAAAAGCTGCAGAAATAATAAATTTCTTCATACAAATAGTGTTTTTTTTCATTAAATTAAATGCATTTCAGCACCCAATAGTCGGCTAAGATAATTAAAATTTTATTTTAACCAAAAACTTTTTCAACTTTTATGTGTTAATTACTTGTTAATAACTCAAAAAATTATAACAATTTTTGAAAAGTTTGCCACCATCTATCAGGAACTTCATTTGTGCAAGCTATTTTATAATCAGTATATGAGCAAGGAACAAGTAAATGTCTTTCATATTTTATTTTTTGATGTGAAGGGTAGGGAACATCCATCCACCACCTTTCGCTTTTGTCACTCTTGTAGAAAACAATCTCATTTTGTCCTTCTTGAATATTTACCATATACTTTAAGTAGGACTTCCGGCTACCAATTGGAAAATCTTTTTTTCTTCCTATAAATCCATCAATAAAGTACCAGATCATTTGAGCAACACTATGAGCAGTTTGTCCGTTGATGTCAAATTCAGGATTAACTTCATAAAAGCCAATAGAAGTTAATTTATCGCTCAGACCGGCATATCTACTAATCTGGCAAGCCTGCTCTCCATAAAAGCCATTTGGAGAGGCATTTTTATTACCAGGTGCTTCACCTTGTCTGATGGATGAAACATCAAAACTAATGATATCAGCATTTCTAACTATAGGTTCTACTTCTTCAATGTTTTTTTGAACCTGTCCTAATCGATAGATGTCAAAAAATAATTTTGACATTAGTCCTATTTCATCTTTGTCTATAAAATAGGTTTGATAACCTATATTACTATAATTGAATAAAAAATTAGGTTGATGTAAAATTATTTTTGTTAAAAAATTGTTTGAATTTATTTCTTCATCGGCTTCTCCCAAATCAAATTTCGAATCTATAGAAACTAGGTTAACGGTTTGCTCCAGATTTTTATAGGCTAAAAAGTTGGCATAAGTCAAATCCTGACTTCCTCCTATAATAATAGGAATAACATTTTGCTTAATCAGATCTTCTAATATTGAACTTAATGCAAAATAAGTATCATTAACAGTAGCTCCTATTTTAAAATTACCAAGGTCAATTATTTTTGGATTAGCAGAAAATCCAATCAATCGGTATAAATATTTTCTGACATGGTTTGGAGCTAAAGCACAACCCTGGTTGCTTGAATTTCTGTCTTCACCAACGCCAATAATTGCTATATCATAAGATGAAAGGTCTTGATCCTGATAGAATTCAATGGTGCTGACAAATTGCTTTTTGTGGTACTTGATATTCAGATCACCTTCACTTAAGTTAATAGGTTCGAAAAATTCTGTTAAGCTCATTTTATTTGAAATGTATTAGAAATTCAAATATAACTTTTCTACTTCTTTTTTTTGCTTTTTTTCTTAGGTGAATTATCAGCTATAATTTGTTCAACTTCTTTAAGCGTTAATTTACTTGCATTGGTTGATTTAGGCAGTTCAATTTTTGTTCTCCCTTTTATAATATTAAATCTTCCCCAACGTGCTTTCTGAACAGAGATGCCTTTGTCTTCCCAGTTATGAATATATTTCTCAATCTCCTTTTGCTTTTTATTTTCAACTAGTTCAGCAATATCAGTTGGTGAAAGCATGTCGCAAGCATATTTTTTATTCACATTAATAAAAATATTGTTCCATTTAATAAATGGTCCGA
>CAYRAD010000273.1:0-4252 GCA_964422135.1 uncultured Vicingus sp. | reverse complement strand
TCAATTGGTTTTAGTCCTACGACAAGTGCTATTAATGTGAACACTTCTTGGTAAGGTCTATTCTTTAAATAGTTAAGAAGCTTTGTTCGTTCTTCTTGTGATATTTTAAACATTATTTATTCTCCTTTACTTTTCCATTTAGTTTTTCTACTTTTTCATTTACTAAAATATTTACTGTTTGACTCCGACTTACAATTGTATTGGGCACAATCATTCGTCTAAGCTTATCAATTTTAGTATAGGTGTCTTTCGATAACGACACGTTTTTATATTTGCTTATATCAGTCATATACTGTACTTTCCTTTCATTATTTATTTTTTAATTGTAGGATAATATATAAATTTCTAGAAAAATGTCAATATGAAAATAGCTTTAATTTTAATTGTTTGTTCTTATGTAAGTGGTTCTTGCTTACCAGGTTATAATTGGCCTGAAAAATTTGATGATATGTATGATTGTCTAAACGCAGGTTATACAGAAGCATTAAAAAAATCAAAAGAAATAGGTAGATTTGACGTTAATCAACACGAAATATTTGTTAAGTTTGCTTGTGTTCAAGAAGTTGAAGCTAAAACTTAATTATACAACTTTTTTATTTACACATACAACCAAGCATATCTCCACTTTCATCATTCATGACGTGAGCATTAATTGGATATTCATAATAAGTTGTTAAATACACTCTTAATATGTCACAAAGATCAAAACAATTTACTTCACTTGTCAATACTATTCCATCCATTATCTGTTTTGTAACTGGAATCAGTTGATATAGGCCGTCGTTTAATATTATGAGGTCCATTTGCAAACTCCTTTATTAATTTGTACCAAAGCTCTTTATCCTTCGGATCTTTCGTTTTATTCCATCTTCTAGCTACTTCATCAATCTTCTGTTGGGTCACCATGTTTTCTCCTTCCCCATTTAATAATTCTATCAAAATTTTTAGCTTTAATGTCTATAATTGGACCATAACTTCTCCAATTTTTAGATACTAAATTTAATTCTACTAATAGTAATGACCATTGTTTTTGAGAAATGTTTTTAACTTTTATATTTATTTCTTTCATGTATTATATATAGGTCTTTATAGGATGTTTGTCAACGTCCTTTTCTACCTTTTCCACGATATTTACCCATTCTTTTTTCGTGTTTGTTTCTGTTCTTTTTGTGACGACCTGGACGTTTTTTAGGTTTATCGCGTTTAGGTTTAGTTACTACACCAAATTTAACTCTTTTACCCATTATGCTTTAGGGTTATTTTCGTGTGTTTTTTGTACAACAGGTAAATAACTTATTTTACCGTTAATTTTTTGTTCTAGATCAGAACCACAAGTAATACATCTATAAAGATCTTTAGTTAAAGACACTAACATTGTTGGTTCATCACACATTGGGCATACGCCATGAGTTATATCTGGTTCAAATTGAGTTTTTTGAAAAAAATTTTTCACTTCAATACTAATATAATAAGTATTGCTAAAAGTATATATCCCTGATGGTTATTAACAAATTTTCTTATTTCTTTTAAAAATGCTCTCATCCTACTACCTTCCCTCCTGACCATTTCATCTCTGGTAATCCGTTTTCGTAACTTTTACCATCGTAAGTCAAAACTTGTTTTCTGTTTGCACCGGCTTCATTGTAGCTTACGTGCACCCAGCCGCCTGCTGGATCGTCTTTTTTGTAGAACTCAAGGATCAATTGATCAAAATCTACGTTATTAGAAATCCAGTAAGCTGTCTTAATATTTGGAACACCTGCTATTTCAAAATCAACCGCCTGGCCCTTTGCATGCTGCGACGTTTTTTTGCTGCCGATCGCTTCACACAGCGCCTCAGACCTGTAGCCTGATGTAATAGTTATTGGCTTTTCAAAATGCGCTCGAACCGGTTCTAGTATTTCATAGCATACGTTTTCTAAATTTTTAATATCACCTGCTCCTGGTGAATTATCAATACCTTTACGCGTCGCTGTCATCGACTTAGTCATCTCTTCAAGTTTGAAGTGTTTACTTAACTGCATATCCCTCTCCTATTTTAATATCAATTTAACAATACTTTTTTCACCTAAATATATCTCAGTTTCTGCCATAGATTTTATGCACTGATACTGCACGTGACTTTTTGCTTCACGTTCGGCTACTCTTTTACCTTTTAGACATGTTGACATGTTTGGTTGGATTCTGTGTTCCTTGATTTCTTGGTTCACAATCATTAATAGTGCTATTACAATCTCTTCCATTTTTTAGTTTCCGTTCTTATAATGTTGGTCTCTAGCTTTATCTTTTAGCTCCTCAATATCTTGTAAAGCCTTCTCCAATTGTTTTGATATAAATTCTATATTAACTTTATTATGCATTCCAGCTTCTTGTTGTATTTGTAATTTTTCTACTTGCTTATACAATTCCTCAATAAGCATAAATTGTTCTGAATCTGCGGGCAAACTTCCTAAAGTTCCACGAGGCCAGCCTATTCTAAAAGCTGTGTTCTCTACTAAATCTTTTTGCATTAGCTCTACTTGAGTTGAAAGTCTGTTTTGTGTTTCAATAATACCAAAATATGCCCAGGTGCCAATCGCGACCATACAGATCAACGAGGCAACCGTTTTCATCGGCATTTGTACAGCTGCTTCTTCTGAAATTTTAAGTGCCATTAGTTACAATTCATTTTATCTAGGTCAACTGGTTTATCTTTATAAAACCAAAACCAAGATGAAATTTTTGTTCCTTCTTGCGTGTATGTGCATTTAGGTCCTACTGCTACGCAGGAAGTAAACGCTAACAGTGATAGTATTAACAATGTTTTTTTCATATTATTGTGATAGTGGATTAGATGTAGATACTTTTATTTCTTCTATTTGTATTTTAAGTAATTCAATTTCTTTTTCATTAACTAATATTTTAGTGTGGCCATGTTCCGTCCCTAATGCTTCTACTTTTTCTTCTAATACTGCTATTTGTGCAGAATAATCGGTAGTTGATCTATTTTCTATTTCAGCTAATTTAGTTGTAATTTCTCCATATTTAACAAAACCACCACCTATTGCAACGATTGCTGCAATAAGAGCTGCTATTCCTGCGAGTTGGTCTTTAAGATTTTTCATTTTCCTCTTTTACTCATCTCTTCATTATTTTTTTCTTCTATCAACTTCATTTTTTTTGCCTTCTCTGCTACCATGTCTACGCCTCTTCTATTAGTTTTACCTCTTATTTGTTCTTTGCCAGATCGTTTTTTTTTTGGAAACTCTTTTAAAATAGGACTTTGTCCTTTTATTGATATATCACTCATTTTTTAATATCTCCAGTTCTAAAAGCAATTGTTGTTTTCTAGAGTTTATCTCTTGAAGTTTACGTGCTTTAACATCTATCTTATCATTTTGAGTATAACTTGCAAGATTAGTATTTGGGTATATTTGCCTGTTATCAAAGATATTTAATTGGTCTAAATATATGTTTTTTGGCGCATAAAACACTGTATTTTGGTATGCATTTAAGGACGCTTGTTCGCTTGTCATTGCTTCCATTTTTATAATATTTTTAACAGCTAAATTTTTAGATATGTCTTTAATATCTTTATCAACTTTATCCATTATTCTGGCAAGATTTTTAATAATAGCTTTTTTCTGTTGTATCTTTTTTTGTTTGGCAAACTTCTTAGTCTGAACAGCGGACTTTTTAGGAGACTCGCTATCAGATTTCTTTTCTTTAACTTCTTCTTTTTTTTCTTCATTAGTTGCTTCTACCATTTGAGTAGGTTCTTCTTCAACAGCTTCTTCTTCAGCCATTTCAGTGTTTTCTTCTTCTATTACTTCTTCTTCAGCCATTTCTGTTGGTTCTTCTGCCATTTCCTCTTCAATCATTTCTTCTTCTTGAAATGTCTCTGTCATAGCAGGTTCTTCTTCTATCATCTCTTCTTCCTGAAATGTTTCCGTCATCATAGATGGCTCTTCTTCCATTAACTCTTCTTCCTGAAAAGTTTCTGTAGTAAATCCTTCTCCGTTCTCGGTTGGTTCCATAAATATGGGTCCATCATCTTCAACGAACGATTCCTCATATGAAAATTCCTCTTCTTCAGAAACCATCGGTAAGAATGTTGCAACGATTTCGTTCGATTCTTCATAAATTTCCTCCATCATTTCTTCATCTGCAAATACAATCATTGGGCCATCTTCAAATGACATACCTTCATCTTCCATATCCATAAAAAATGAATCTTCCATAAACATTTCATCAAAAAATTCTTCAACAAACT
>CAYRAD010000272.1:0-4253 GCA_964422135.1 uncultured Vicingus sp. | reverse complement strand
GTTGTTTTAAACTTTAGTTTAAAATAATAAGGCTAAAACAATATAAAATATAGATTGCACGTTTATTTTAAAGGTCTATTGAGATATTCACTTTTCCTCCAAGTCCTTTTTCAACGATGTCAAATAAAGTCTTTAAAGTCAAGTTACTACCATTGTTTTCAACTCTTGAAATGTAAGTTCTTTTTTTATCAACTATGTCTGCAAGTTGCTCTTGAGTTAGGTGTTTTTCTTCTCTTGCTTTTTTCAAAAGAAGTCCAATTTTAAAAGATTCGAAATCTCTATCTAACTCGTCACGTCTTTCAGTTCCTTGTTTTCCGTAAACATTGTCTTTTATGTCTTTCCAGCTTTTAGTATTCATCTTTTTCCTCCTTTTTTATCTTGATAATATTCAGCCATTAATTTAAGTGCTTTGTCAATTTCCTTCTTGGGTGTCTTTTGAGTTTTCTTTGTAAATCCATTTAAAAGAATCACCAATTTTCCTTTGTCAAAAAAGCAAAACACTCTCCAAATATCAGAAGCTAATTTTATTCTTGCCTCATAAAGTCCGTCAGTTCCAGTTAAAGCTTTAAGGTAATTGGAAGGAACTCTCTCAAGAGTTTCTATTGCTTCAATTACTTTAAAAATCTTATTTTGAACTTTCTTGGGCTGTTTTATCAAGAAATCTTCAAAATGATTTTTATAAGCTATTACTGTTCTAACTTTATTCATTACGGCAAAGGTAACTTAAAAGTTACTATTTTGCAAGAAGGTTAAATGATTTTTTATTTAAAAGAGACTAGAAATAGTATCTATAATTGTTTGAAAGAAACCACTACTAGTTTCTTTCTTCCTATTTGCCTTAGAAATATTACCACTTTTAGTTTGACATTCTTCTGAACAATATTTTTCGTTATTGTTATCTGTGTCAAATTCTTTTAGGCAGTACATACATTTTTTAGTTTTCATCTTTCAGGATTTATCTTGCTAAGTAATGCACTACAACGATTTTGTTGGTCGCATTTTAATATTCTTTACAAGAATGTTAACCGAAGTTAAAGTTTTTTAACGAGAAAATCAACTAATGAGTTGGCGTTAAAAAAAGAGGATTTTTATTGGTTAATAAATTCCACTAAATCTGCCAATCGATTACTGTACCCCATTTCATTATCATACCAACCTACTACTTTTACCATCTGTCCGGTAATAGAAGTTAAATCGGCATCAAAAATACAAGAATGTGTATTTCCAACAATATCCATTGAAACAATAGGGTCTTCGGTGTATTGCAAAATTCCTTTTAGGCTGGTTTGAGCAGCTTCTTTAAATGCCTTATTTATACCTTCCACAGTTGTTTCTTCTTTTAAAATTACACTGATGTCAATTAAAGAACCGTTAGGAACAGGAACTCTAATGCCACAACCACCAATTTTTCTATCTAGGTCAGGAAAAATTTTGGTAATGGCTTTTGCTGCTCCGGTTGTTGTTGGAATTATTGATAAAGCTCCTGCTCTGGCTCTTCTCAGATCCCTATGAGGAGAATCGTGTAAAGTTTGGTCGCTGGTATAAGAATGTACAGTAGTAATATAAGCACTCTCAATATGATAAAATTCGTGCAACACTTTTATGAGTGGTGCAGCTGCATTGGTAGTGCATGAAGCATTAGAGAGTACCTGTTCAGTCCCATCAATAATGGTATCATTAATTCCTAAAACTACTGTTTTTATTCCTTCACTTTTTGGTGGGGCAGAAAGAATAACCTTTTTTGCTCCGGCATTAATATGTCCTTGAGCTAATTCTTTGGTTAAAAATATACCAGTAGATTCAATGACTACATCAATATTTAATTCTTCCCAGGGTAGATTTTTAGGGTCTCTTTCCTTAATAATTTTTACACTTTTACCATTAATGATAATTTGATTAGCATTAGCAGTTATGGTTCCGTTGAATTTTCTATGTATGGAATCATATTTTAACAGGTGAGCTAAAGTACCGGCATCTGTCAGGTCATTAATAGCTACCAGTTCTATATTAGGATGGTTTTGTAAAGCTCGTGTAAAAGCCCGTCCTATTCTTCCAAATCCGTTTATTGCAACTTTAATCATAATGTTCTTTTTTATCAAATATACTTAATGTCTTTATGTATTGGTCATAAAAAAGGCTTTCCGTTAAGAAAGCCTCAAATATCTTTTAACTATGATACAGCTTATAAACCCGCAACGTGTTTGGTTAATTTAGATTTTAAGTTGGCAGCTTTGTTATGATGAATAACATTTCTTTTTGCCAATTTATCTAACATTGAAGAAACTTTAGGTAACATTTCTGTAGCTTCTTTTTTATCAGTAGATTTTCTTAAATTTTGTATAGCGTTACGTGTTGTTTTATGCTGATACTTATTTCTTTCAGTTTTAACTGCTGTTTGTCTTATTCTTTTTAATGCAGACTTATGATTAGCCATATCTTTTCTTATTACTTGATTTTTAAGGTCTGCAAATGTAATAATTTTTTTAATTTTTCAAACATTTAGGGTTGATTTAAAATTTATTTTTCAATTACCGCCATTTTTTCTTTTTAAATAGATGTTCATTCTTACTGTAAGTATAAATTTTTAGAAATATGGGTAGGGAAAATCTGATTTGCAATGCAACCCAATAAAACCTCGCAAAACAACTTACTGTTTATGCGAGGTTTATTAACTTTAATGTTATTTGCTATAATTTCTAACTTCCCACCATAAAAAACATTTCTTGATTAAAAGTTATTTGTTTTCACAAACTGCTCAATTCATAATGTTATTTTGTCTATCTATCGACTCAATATGAATATTAGAAAGTATTTTAGCAATAAAATCTTTACTTAGTCCTTTTTCTTCTCCTTCTTTTATTCCTCTTGTTAGTACCTTATTCCATCTAGTAGTTTGAAGAATTTTTACCTTATTATCTTTTTTGTATTCACCTATTTTATCTGATATTTCCATTCGTTTAGATAAAATATCAATTAATTCACTGTCTAATACATTAATAGTTTGTCTGAGCATATCAAGATTTCTATTCTCTCCTTTAAGCGGCAATTTATTTTTTCTAACTACTAAATTATCCGTCAATGTTAAAAGAGCCTCAGGAGTAAGTTGTTGTTTGGCATCGCTTAGTGCAACATCAGGATTGATATGTGACTCTATCATTAAACCATCAAATTTTAAGTCTAGTGCCTTTTGAGAAATTTCTAATAGCGTAGCTCTTTTACCACAAATGTGACTAGGATCACAAATCATAGTTAATTCAGGGTAACGATGTTTTAACTCAATAGGTATTTGCCATTGAGGAGGATTTCTAAAATTTGAGGCTCCATATTTTGAGAATCCTCTGTGGATGACACCTAGCTTTTTAATCCCTACCTTTAGCATACGTTCGATACCACCTTCCCATAATGCTAAATCAGGATTGATGGGGTTTTTCAGTAAAACGGTAACATCAACTCCTTCAAGCGCATCAGCAATTTCTTGAACAGCAAATGGATTTACAGTTGTTCTAGCTCCTAACCATAAAACATCTACATTGTGTTTCAATGCCGAATACACGTGTTTTACATTAGCAACTTCTACCGTAGTTTTTAAGCCTGTTTCTTTTTTTGCTTGGGCCAACCATTTTAAACCTATACTTCCAACTCCCTCAAAACTACCAGGTTTAGTTCTTGGTTTCCAAATGCCTGCTCTTAATACATCTACCTTGCCGGTTTTTGCTAATTCAGTTGCGGTTTTAAGTAACTGTTCTTCAGTTTCAGCACTACAAGGTCCACTAATAATAATTGGTAATTTTTTACCATCATTTAATACTGTATTTATTGATTTTATTCGTTTCATAACTTATTATTTTATAATTTTTCTAATTTTATTAGCATTGGTCATTTTTAACTTTAATTCTTTTTCATTTTTAGCTGCTATATCATTTCTAAAAGCATTCAAATAATTGATATAAGTATCTAAAGCAGGTAATACATTCTCTTTATTTTGAGCAATAATTTCGTTCCACATTTCTGGAGAACTCTTTGCTAATCTTACTGTAGAGGAAAATCCACTTCCAGCGAGATTAAAAATGTTCTTTTCATCCTTTTCCAAATCGAGTACTGTTAGCCCTAAAGCAAATGATGATATGTGTGATAAATGAGAAATGTAAGCCAAGTGTTTATCATGCTCTTCTGGAGTCATAAAAACAATGGACATGCCTATTTTATGAAACATTTCTAAGGCTTTTGAAAGTGCATAATCTGAACTTAAGTGC
>CAYRAD010000271.1:0-4263 GCA_964422135.1 uncultured Vicingus sp. | reverse complement strand
CTAGGTGGTCCAGCAGGATTAATTAGATACGATAGTAAAATAAAAAATAATTATAATATAGCATTTAACGCACTAATTAGAACTGTAAAATTTGGAGACAGTTTACTCTTTGGAGGATCTTATGAACAAGATCAAAAACTTAGGTTGTATCAACCCGATGATTTTGACTTTAAAGTAAGTTATTCATCAAATACACCAATATCATTTTCATTTGCTTCAACATCCTATATTGATGAGAAAAAAACTGAATATAGCATTATGTTAGAAAATCATGATGATGTTTGGTCACATTGGTCATCAAGAACAATGAAAGAGTACTATTTATCAGAAGGTGAATATACATTTAAAGTAAAAGCTAGGAATGTAAATGGAGTTATTTCTGAAGCATCAAGTTTTCATTTTGTTGTATTACCACCTTGGTATAGAACATCTTTAGCTTATATAATCTATATTATTAGCTTTATAATTTTTGTTTATGCAGTAATTCGTCTTAGCGTTAGGAGAGTAAAACAACAAAACATTAAATTAGAAGGTATTATTGAAGAAAGGACAAAGGAAGTAGTCGTGCAAAAGCAAGATGCAGAAAAACAAAGGGATATAGCTGAGCGACAAAAAGAATTAGTTGAAGAAAAAAATAAAGAAATATTAGATTCCATTTCGTACGCAAAGAGGTTGCAAGATGCAATTTTGCCACCTGAAAAATTAGTAAGGAAAAATCTTCCCAATAGTTTTATTTATTACAAACCTAAGGACATTGTGGCTGGAGATTTTTATTGGATGGAAGAACTTAAAGGAGGAGAAGTACTTTTTGCTGCAGCAGATTGCACAGGACATGGAGTTCCTGGAGCAATGGTTAGTGTTGTTTGTTCAAATGCTTTAGATAGAACAGTAAAAGAATTTGGGTTAACAAATCCAGGAAAGGTGTTGGATAAGGTTACTGATTTAGTAATAGAAACATTCGAAAAGTCTGATGAAGAAGTAAAAGATGGAATGGATATAGGACTTTGCAAAATGAAGTATTCTAAGAATAAGTTGAAAGCAACCATTGGATTTTCTGGAGCTAATAATCCGATGTGGATAGTTACTCCTCGCAAAGAAATTGGCATAAAAGATTCATTAAATTTTGAATTAAACAACACCTGTTTCCATGAGATTAAAGCAACCAAGCAACCTGTTGGAAAATATGCCGATCGGAAACCTTTCCAATCATACGAATTTGAACTCGAAAAAGGGGATGTTTTTTACTTATTTACTGATGGTTATGCAGATCAATTTGGTGGACCGAAAGAAAAAAAATACAAATACAAGCCTTTTAAGCGCCTATTAATTTCAAATTATAACAAGTCTATGCTTGAACAGATGCCTATTATTGATAAAGAATTTGAAGACTGGAAAGGCGATTTTGATCAAATTGATGATGTGTGTGTAATAGGTGTTAGAATATAAGCCTATGGGACACAGCTTACCCTGAGCTTATCAAAGAAAAGAATATGATAGGAGTGAGGATATAGTTTCATTTCTTATTATTGAATAATTTCCTAAAATTAAATTTGTTTTGTTATTCTTTAATAGCTTAAATTTGAATACTTAAAAAATTATCTACTATGAAAAAAAACTACATTTTAGCGCTAATATTTTCATTATTAGCTTTCTTATCGATTAATGCACAAGTCTCTTTTACAGCAGATGTAACATCTGGATGTACTCCATTAACTGTAAATTTTACAAACACGAGCTCAGTAGGAGTTAATTATAGTTGGTCGTTTGGCGATGGGAGCCCTAATGGTAATGGGGTTAATGCATCACATGTTTTTGTAAATACTGGTGTTTATACTGTTTTTTTATCGGCATACGATGCATCATGGAATTTTCTTGGAGATGCTCCCATTCAAATTGAAATTATAGGAGCCCCTCAAAATTTCAATTTGCCAAATGATTCGGTTTGTCCTTATGATGAAGTACCCATGTTTGTTTATGGAAATGGTACTACATGGAATTGGGATTTTGGAGATGGAAGCACTTACGTAGATAATTCAGGTTATGGAGGAGCATTTCATACTTATACAAGCTTAGGAAATTATACTATATCCGTTAATGTATCAAATATATGCGGAACATACAATATTGATACAGTAATTACAGTAGCTAATAATTTAGGATTCAGCAATACACCATATATGTACCTTTATTCTGATACTGCTTGCCCAAATACTCAAGTTTATATGACTGTTGATGGTGGATACAGTTCTTATAACTGGAATTTTGGTGATGGGAACTTTGGAACAGGAAACAGTAATTATCATGCATATACCAATCTTGGAACATATCCTATATCTCTGGATGTTACTAATGGATGTGGTAGTGTTATAACGCTATTTGACACAATGGTGGTTCAAAATAATGTACCTGTTCAAAACCCTTATATATGGGAAGTTGACTCAGTTTGCCCTGGTGATGAATTTAATATACAAGCTACAAGTGATAATGGAACGCTATATTCTTGGGATTTTGGTGATGGAAATCCGCCTGTTGTTGGTAGTAATATAAACTATAGCTATCCAAATACAGGTACTTATGCTGTAAACCTAACAATTACGAATGATTGTGGTAATAGCCTTGTTGTTCCAACACAAATTGTAGTTACAAATTCAGCTCCAATTCAAAATGCTTATTTCCAGGTTAATACTCATCAATATTGTCCAGGAGACTTGATGGAATTTTGGGTAAATAATACTTATGATTATTATGTTGATTTTGGAGATGGAACAGGAACTAACAGTGATTGGAACCATGTTTATGAAAACCCTGGCACATACCCAATTACTGTAACTTACCAAAATTCATGTGGAAATAGTTTAACTATTTATGATACAATTAATGTTGAAAGCAACTTACCTTTTAATGGGAATCCTTATGTTGGAATGAATCAAAATCCAATATGTATAACCTCAGTAGCAGATTTTTATGCTCAATCAGGATATGCTAGTTATTTGTGGGATTTTGGTGATGGAGGTACATCAACAAATAAAGACGCTGAACATATTTATAATATTCCAGGAACGTACAATGCAACAGTTACCATAACTAATGGTTGTGGTGCAAGTAATGTTTTTAGTGTAGTAGCAAACATTGTTAATAATTTACCAATTACAAATTTAGATTATCAAATATTTGGAGATTCCGTATGCCCTGGTGATGAATTATTATTTATTGGAAACAATGGGGATGTCGAATATTCTTGGGACTTTGGAGATGGCGATACTTCTAATTTAGTTAATACTACGCACGCCTATACATCAACAGGATCATATATTGTTACAATAACTGCTACCAATGGTTGTGGTAATGATACAACAGTTAATGATACTGTTATCGTTGGTAATAATGTGTTTCCAAGCCCCAATAATATTCAAGTATTTAATCAGCAGGCAGGTTGTATTGGAGATGAATTATATTTTGTAGTTAGCCCAGCTGGTTCAGGAACTTATAATTGGGATTTTGGAGATGGAAATTCAACTACTCAAACAAATCCATTATTAACACCTGATGGAATTACCTATGATGTTGCTCAACATTCTTATTTAGCAACGGGAATATATGATGTTTATTTTTCAATTACCAATGGCTGTGGGAATTCCTATTTAGATACACTTCAGGTAGATGTAGGAACAGTAGGTGATACTGTTAATATGGAAGTGAGTTTCTGGTGGAATGAATTGGAAGCTTCCTGTCAACGAAAGCCAATAGAATTCTCAGCAGTAGGTGCTTCTTCTTATTCTTGGAATTTTGGTGATGGATCAGGTGTTCTAATTACACAAGGATCACTTTCTCCTGTATACCATACATTTGCTAACTCGGGCAATTATAACATTGTTGTAACTGGTCATAATCAATGTGGAAATTCAGACTCAAGAACAGAAGAATTATTTATACCACAATCTTTAATTGATATTACTACAAATGCTGTGCAAATGGCAAATTGTGGAGAAGGAGATGGGATAGCAGTTGTTTCTGCAACTGGTGGAATGCCTCCATATCAATATTCTTGGAGTAATGGAGATAATTCTGTTATTGCAGACAGCCTTTATGCAGGACTTTATGTAATAACTGTAACTGATAATAATAATTGTTCTAGTGAAGGTATTGTCACTGTAAGTGATAATCAAGGGCCAACAATATTAGTGGATAACATTACTAATTTGAATTGTTATGGCCAAAGCAATGGATCCATTAGTGTAACAATTTTAGGCGGTGCTCCTCCTT
>CAYRAD010000270.1:0-4268 GCA_964422135.1 uncultured Vicingus sp. | reverse complement strand
GGTTCAAAATAAGCCACATCCTCAAATTGTTTGTTCTTAAATTTTTGGAAAGCTATTTCATTAATAGTTCGGGCAGAAGGCAAGCCTGAATCAGAAAAAACTGCATTTTTGTTTTTGCTTAATACTTCCCTGCATTTCTCTGCACCATCACCAAAAAAAATGATTTTATTCTCTTTTAAATAGGATGAAAATGACGTTGAATCTATAATTTTTGCTGTAATCTTCTCAACCATTTCATTGTTTTCATCATACAAGGCGGTATAAACCTCCATTCTTCTGGCATCAATCATTGGGCAATATAAAACACCCCTCTTATTCTCTCCTACACAATTTTTCGCCATTGCCTGAAGTGTGTCTATTGCAATTAACGGAATCCCCAAGCCATAACACAACCCCTTAGCCGTAGAAACTCCGATTCGTAATCCGGTGTATGAGCCAGGTCCCTTACTTACGGCAACAGCATCAATATCTTTCATTGTTTTGCCAGATTCGGTTAATACATCCTGTATAAATCCGGTTAATTTTTCGGAATGAGAATAAGCCCCACCTTCTTCTTTTATGGCCAGTAATTTTTCACCTTCAGAAATAGCTACTGAGCAAATTTTAGTTGCTGTTTCTATACCCAATATTATACTCATTTAGTTAATATTTTAATTTCCACTCTTCTATTGGCTGACATCTGTTTCGCATTTTTAGGAGTAGGGTATAACATTTTACTATTTCCAAAGCCCTTAAATTCCATCCTCTTTTCATCAATTCCATTCTCAATCAGATAAATTTTAACGGCTTTTGCCCTATTATTGGATAATTCCTTGTAATCATTTGTGTTGGGTTTTCCAGGCCCGTTTACATGCCCTTCAATTTCAATAGTAACACTTTTGTTTAATCGCAAAAACGACAATAAACTTTTTAGTGAACTATTTGCACTTGGTAGGAAATCAGCACGATTACCGTAAAATTGAATACTTTTTAAATTGATTTTTTTACCAATTTCAATAGGTTCTAAAAAAATATCTTTTAACACTTCTTTTTCTTTAATGCGCACATAAATTTCTTCAGAATACAACAAATAACCTTTAGCAGAAACGTTGATTTCGGCATGATGATTCTTTTTCGTTATTGGTGATTCGTATTTAGTAATATCGGTTAAAAAAATAGAATGTTTACTAAATCCGGTAATGTTAACATCTGAAGTTACAGGTTTTTTGGTAGCTTTATCTTTTATGGATAATATAAAATTGATGGTAGGAAAATCATCAGCTTTAAGGACTTCTTTTTTTTCTGGTTTTGATCTTGGATAATGCAAAATTAAGGTGTGTCCTTGATTACTCTTTTTGGGGTTATTAATCACCAATACCAACTTTTCGCCTTTATTAACAATAACCGCTTTACTGTAATTTTCGTTAATTCCGGGGCCAACATACTTAAGTTTAGAAGTTAAAGACAAGCCTGTTTCTGAACTTCGTGAAAGGTTACTTCTAATGGGGCTAATTTTGTTAGCAGCTATTCTTTTACAAAACATATTTTTATACCGATAAAGGATAAAATCCCAATCGTTACTTTTGTTCAATGTTTTAATATCAAATGTAAAAACTCCGCTATCCGGCATGGTTAATAAATACCACCTAGAATTTGTTTCTTTTTCAAAAATTTTACTGTTATCAGCATTGTTAGTTGAAAATTCTAATTTATTGCCATAGCCGGTCATATTTCTTGCTAAATAAACAGAGTCTTTTAATACCTTCATATTATCGCAATCGGCATTTTGACTAATTAAGAATGATGAGTTCAGAATTAAGAATAGAAAAAAGGTTATTTTCTTCATAAAAAACATGGTTGCAAAAGTAATTGTTTTAAGTGGCTTGCTAAAATTGTGCCGCTTGACTTTCTCATCCAAAAACTGTAATTTCGTTCCTGCCTGCCGCAGGCAAGGTAACAACTATGTAAAAAACATTAAAACGTTTCCAACAAGTATGTTGTGTTTAATTAAAACCATGTACAATTCTATTGTCTTTGTAACACACATAAGTATTTTGCATCTAAGCTTAAAAGACATATTATGAATAATCCATTATCAATAAATTACTCAGAAAAAGAAAATATTGCTTTAGTTGACAAAATACTGAAAGGAAATTCTAAAGCTCTTGACGAACTTGTTGACATTCATCAGGCGTTTATATATAATGTGGCTTGGAAAATGACTCATAGCAATGAGGACGCTTTGGATTTAACCCAAGAAGTTCTTATCAAAGTAATCACAAAACTCTCCACTTTTAAAAGAGAAAGTGCATTTAGAACTTGGCTGTATCGAATAGTTTTTAATGAATTTTTACAAACAAAGAGAAAAGAAAAAGAAGAAATATTCTCAAGCTTTGAAATACATGACCAACAGCTAAATGCTGTTCCAGACCCTGAATTAACTCCCGAAGAAGAATTAGAAATAATAGACTATACAAGAGAAGTCAAGTTCAGATGTACATCAGCCATGCTTATTTGTTTGGACAGAGAACAAAGGCTTATCTATCTACTGGGAGAATCTTTCGGAATTGATCACAATATAGGTGCTGAAATATTTGGTATTTCTAAGGAAAACTTTAGAGTTAAATTATCAAGAGCTAGAAAGGAGTTGCATAATTATATGGAGTATCGATGTGGGCTGATTAAAAAATCGAATCCATGCAGGTGTACTAAAAAAGCAAAAAGCGCTTTAAAAATGGGTGTACTAAATAAGGACAACTTAATTCTAAAACCATCCTACACAAAAATGATTGGTGATTTTGTCACTAAAAATCAAGATATTATGAGTACTGTTTTAGATCAAAAATATGTTGAAATTTTTAGAGCGCATCCTGGTAAATCAGAGTTTGATGCAGAAACAGTTGTCACTAAAATAATTAACGACAAAACAATTAAAAACTTATTTAAGTTGTAAAAAAGTACTCTACTATCTAACTGTGAAACAGTAGTAAATGAGCTACAAGCTCTTTTTTTGAAGATTTTCTGTAACACTTGTATATTTCGTGCATCTAAGTTTTAGGAAGCAATACAAACTGTTGCTATATAAATACTATATAATGGAAATTATAACGAAATTAACTATCGAAAAAAATGCCAATGATGTTTGGCAAGTTATGGGAAATCAGTTTGATCAAATCCATATTTGGGCAAGCTTTTTTAAAGATTCTAAACCATCAGGAGAAAAGAAATTTGACGAAATTGATTTTTCAGCAAGAGAAACGATTGTTGAAGGAGGAGAAAACACACATTCACTTGATGTATTTGATTCTAAAAACTACATATTATCCTACACTGTAACAGCCGGAGCACCACCATTTGCAGATAAAGCTCAAGCTGAATGGGCACTAGAAAGTACAAACGAAAATTCTTGTACAGCATCAATAACTGTTAATATGGCATTGAAAGAAATGATTCCTGAAGAAAAAGCAGCAGAAGTTAAACATTGGCTAAGTAAATCTTCAAATGAGATGCTCGAAGAACTTAAATACTATTTAGAAACAGGGAAATTACACTCTCGAAAAGTAAACTAAAATTATTATGGTAAAATTTACAAAGAAGATGAATGTTAGTGCAAGCAAAGACATGATATGGAAAGTTTTTGCCCATGATTTTAACAACGCTTATAATTGGATGGCTTCTGTTCCTAAATCATATCATCAATCTAATGGCAAATTGTTTGATGGAGCGAAAACAGATGGTAGAGTTTGTGAGTTAACAACCAAGTCAGAGGGAATAAAGGCTTCTGAACAATTTCTTACATACGATGAAACAAAGCAAACTGCCACAGTTAAGATTGATTTTATTAATACTCCATCTATGTTTCCTGTAAGATATAATATGTTGGAGTTCTCAATGAATGCAATTTCTGAAGAACAAACTGAAATGATTTGGAAATTTAGCTCGCGAATAAAACCGCTTGCTTATATTATATATCCCCTAGTTCGCAAACAATTTAGCACGTTCGTTTTTGAAATTATGGAGGAATTGAAGCATTATGTGGAGAACGGGACACCTCATCCTAGGAAGATTAAGGCTATGGAAAAGCAATCAAAAAAGTAAGTTTATAACTATGTCTATACTTAAAATACCGGATGCACCTAAATCCATTAAAAAGGGATTCCCATTAAAAATGGTTTTGGATAAAGGTGCAGTCAATCAACTTGGAGAGAACTTAAAGTCTGTTTACAACGCATTTGAAAAGGATGCGTTTGTAAATAGTACATTGAAGGATATTGACGAACTAAGCATTA
>CAYRAD010000269.1:0-4275 GCA_964422135.1 uncultured Vicingus sp. | reverse complement strand
ACATCCCTTATCTCCTTATGTTTAATAGGTTCTACCACAGTTGGTCTGTACATAGGTTTTGTTCCTTTTGGAATGGTAGAAAAATAAGTAGCTATCCATTTTTTAAGTTCTTTTTTATCAAAATCTCCGGCAATGGAAAGGGTTGCGTTATTCGGTACATAATAAGTTTTATAAAAATCTCTGAATTCATCAATTTTAGCTGCATTTAAATGCTCCAGAGAACCTATTGGCACCCATTTGTAAGGATGAACCTCGAAAGCTCTTTTAAACATTTCCGGTAAAAATGACCCATAGGGAGTATTTTCATACCGTTGTCTGTATTCTTCTTTCACCACTTCTCTCTGAGTTTCAACACCCGTTTCATCAATTTTAGCGTGTAACATTCTTTCCGATTCTAACCATAACCCTAATTCCAGTTGATTAGAAGGCAAAATCTCAAAATAAAATGTTCTGTCAAAAGTAGTATTGGCATTTAAAATACCTCCGTTACTCTGAACGATTTTCATGTATTCTCCTCTGTCAATGTTCTCTGACCCCTCAAACAACAAGTGCTCAAAAAAGTGGGCAAAACCTGTTCGTGTTGAATCTTCATTTTTTGACCCTACATGATACAGCACCGTAACAGCTACAATCGGTGTGGAATGATCTTCATGCAGAATCACATCTAAGCCGTTTTTAAGTTTGTATTGTTCAAACTCAATTTTATTAGACTGAGCTTTTGTTCCAATAAAGAACAGACAAATAACGGCTAACATTACTATTTTTTTCATAACTAACTTTTCTATAATTAATAATGCGAAAATAATTAAAATAAATACTTTACTGTTCTTAATTACATAAGTGGTTAATTTCGAATACAAGTGGTCGCTGTTAGGGTATTAAATATTAATTAATGAAACCATCCTCAACAATATATTATGCTATTTTTAGTTACTTTTGAAACCCATTAAAATGCACTGATTTAGTGAGCTTCAAAAAAATACTTTATATTATCGTAATGTTATTAGTACAGGTGGGCGTTTATGCTCAGGAAACTGCCACAATTACCGGTAATTTGAAAAACAAAAAAGGAGAGGCCATTGAAAATGCAAATATTGTAATAGTAGGGCATCCCGGGGGAACAAAATCAGATGTAAATGGAAATTTTTCTATAACTGTTCCTGCCAATAAAGATATACAAGTGGGAATTACCTATATTGGGTTTGCTACAGTTATTCAATCTTTTAACCTTAAACCAAATGAAAAAGCTGAATTCAATCCCAAAATGGAAAAATCCATAACCATTATGGATGATGTGAATATTGAAGAGGAAGCCGAACGAATTACAACTATGACTAAAATTGAACCCAAACTCGCTAGTAATTTTGTAGGCCCTAACGAAAGCATAGAAGCCATTTTAAAAACCATGCCCGGAGTGTCTTCTAATAACGAATTAAGTTCGCAATATTCGGTTAGGGGCGGAAATTTTGATGAAAATCTGGTGTATGTCAACGATATTGAAATTTATCGTCCTTTTTTGGTCAGAGCAGGCCGTCAGGAAGGCTTAAGCTTTATCAACTCTAACATGGTTTCAGACATACAGTTTTCTGCCGGAGGTTTTGATGCCAGATATGGTGATAAAATGTCGTCTGTACTGGATGTTAAATATAAAGAACCCGAAAAATTTGCCGGCTCCTTTTCTGCCAGCTTGCAGGGAGGAAATGTACACATTGAAAGCTCCAGTAAAAATCACCGGTTTACTCACCTTACGGGTGTTCGGTACAAAACCAATCAATATGTATTAAAAAGTTTAGATACCGATGGAAGCTACAAACCTTCCTTCCTAGATGTACAGTCTTATTTAACCTATGACATTAATGAAAAATGGGAAATTGGTTTTTTAGGCAATGTTGCCCAAAACAAGTATCAGTTTATTCCCGAAACCAGGCAAACAGATTTTGGAACCATTAATCAGGCTTTACAACTTACTGTCTATTTTGACGGCCAAGAGGTAGATCAGTTTCAGACCTATTTTGGTGCCATCACCAATACCTTTAAACCCAAGCTGGGAGTAGAATTAAAATTCATTACTTCTGTTTTCACTACTTTGGAAGATGAAAAATTTGACATTGAAGGAGCTTACCGTATAGATGAACTGGAAAGAGATATAAGTAAGGATTCTTTTGGAGATGTTAAATTTAACAGAGGGGTTGGTTCTTACCTTGAGCATGCCAGAAACAGACTAGATGCCAACGTGTTTAACATGGAGCATAAAGGAAAAAAGATTGCCGGAAAGCATACTACTTTTTGGGGAATTAAGTATCAACACGAAATGATAAAAGACAAAATTAGTGAATGGAAATTTGTAGATTCTACAGGCTACTTTATTCCTCACCCTGCCGATTCTGTGGGTTATTCTGATCCAAATGCACAAGCCAATCAACTATTGGAGCTAAACGAAGTTTTAAAATCAAGAATATCCTTAAACAGTAATCGTTACAGCAGTTATTTGCAGCGTTTATGGATGTGGGAACACGATTCAGTAAATTACTCTTTTAATGCCGGAATAAGAGGTGCTTATTGGGATTTAAACAAAGAAGCAATCATCAGCCCTCGAATGTCTTTCTCTTTTCAACCCAACTGGGAAAAAAATTACCTGTTCAGGTTTGCTGCCGGGGTTTATTATCAACCACCGTTCTACCGCGAAATGCGTGATTTTGATGGTAACATTAATAAAGAAATTAAATCGCAGCAATCTTATCAGGGAGTTATTGGTTCTGACCATAATTTTAAAGCTTGGGGAAGACCTTTTAAGTTGACTACTGAGTTGTATTACAAATACATTAAAAATGTAATACCATACGAAATTGATAATGTTAGGATAAGATATTTTGCCACCAACAATGCCATTGCTTATGCTACAGGTATTGACATGAAAATTAACGGTGAATTTGTTAAAGGTGTTGAGTCATGGTTCAGCATGAGTGTGATGCAAACACAGGAAGACCTGGTTGACGATTCTTATACAGAATACCTTAACAGCGATGGAGAAGTTATTGTTAGTGGTTATACGGCAAATTCTGTGGTTACCGATAGCAACGTGGTTGAACCGGGCTGGATACCCCGCCCTACCGACCAACGGGTAAATTTTTCGCTTTTCTTTCAGGATTATATCCCTAAATTACCTAACCTAAAAATGCACTTGGCCTTGTATTTTGCCACCGGTTTGCCATTTGGTCCGGCAGGAAGCCACGAACGATACAAATCCACCTTTAGAATTCCTCCTTACCGCCGGGTGGACATGGGTTTTTCGTACGTGCTGAAAAGTGAGAAAAAAGAAAGCAAAAGCAAAATTTTTAGCAAGTTTAAAAACATAGAGGTAAGTGCCGAAATCTTTAACCTCCTGCAAATTAATAATGTAATTTCTTACCTGTGGGTAAAAGACGTTACCGGTCGAAATTATGCTGTACCTAATTACCTTACTTCAAGGCAAATTAATTTAAAATTCCATTTTGAATTTTAAACGGGGAAATGGTTTTTAACGTAAAAATTACTTTATTAACTTTACCTGATGGCAAAACTAAGTTCAGACTTTTACCTGCGGGATAATGTTGTTCAAATAAGTAAAGACTTGTTGGGAAAATACCTGTTTTCTTGCATTGATGGTAAAACAACAGCCGGAATTATTACTGAAACCGAAGCTTATGCCGGAATTACCGACAAAGCCTCTCACGCTTATAACAACCGAAGAACCCAACGAACAGAAGTGATGTATGCCAAAGGTGGAATTAGCTATGTCTATTTATGCTACGGTATTCATCATTTGTTTAATGTGGTGACTAATGTTAAAGATGTTCCGCATGCAGTTTTAATAAGAGCCTTACAACCTACAGAAGGAATAGCCACCATGCTAAAAAGAAGAAATAAAACTAAAAACAGTCCGGATATTTCATCTGGCCCGGCTACCTTAAGTCGGGCTATGGGTATTACCACACCATATACGAATACCGACCTATCGGGCAACACCATTTGGATAGAAGATAAAGGCCTTGTTATTGCTAATCAGAATATTATAGTTGGCCCACGCATAGGTGTAGATTATGCCGAGGAAGATGCCTTACTCCCTTATCGTTTTAAAATAAAAATGAACTAAATTTCCCATTTGCAATTTATGTATTTTTTAATGCTAACTTTTTTAGTTTTTCTATTCTCCTTTATTTATATTTATAAAAAATTTAGCCGTGTTCTTTATTTGCAATTGTAGTCGTTTGTAAACGTATAATTATACGGATAATC
>CAYRAD010000268.1:0-4282 GCA_964422135.1 uncultured Vicingus sp. | reverse complement strand
TTAACATCAAAATCTATTGCTTGCTTAAAATCAATTTCTTCTAAATAGTAAGGATTAGATGCTATAATTTCCTTTGGGCTTCTATAATCTTGAATTACACCTTTATCTATCAACAATATTTTTGTTGCATTATTTTCGGCCATTTCAATATCATGAGAAACGCATATAATGGTTTTTTTTATCGCATTTAAAAAAGAAATTATCTTAGATTTTATACCATAATCCAACCCAACAAAAGGCTCGTCAATTAATAAAATATCAGGATTATGAATTAAGCCTAAAGCAATATTAACCAGCTGCTTTTGTCCGCCAGACAATTTTTTGACTTTTTTATCTACAATATGATTAAGCCCTAAAGCATTGATTAAAAATGACTTCCTTTCTTTAAATTCTTTTCGAGATAAATCATGAAGACTTCCAATAAAATCTATAATATCCGTAACATACATCTCATGATCCAAGCCATAAGACTGTGGTATATATCCGATTAATTTGGAACGTGTTTTCGCAGTATCAATTGGTTTTCCATCAAATAAAATAGTTCCAGATTTAGGACTTACGGCCCCTAAAATTAATTTTAACAATGAACTTTTACCACTGCCGTTGGCTCCTAATAAAAAAATAAAATCACTCTTATCAAACTCAACACTAAAATCATTAAAAACCAAATCTCCTTTTGGATATTTAAATTTTATATGCTGTAATTCAATTGTTTTCACTTGTTCAAAATAATTAATGAGGACAAGTTACATTATTTTATTGATTTTAAATTAAGAATTCGCTTTTTCATAAGCATCATTATGGATAATCGTTCCCACATGCTCGCCATTAATAGCTTTCTCAATCAGTTCTGGATTATTCCCATTAACGATTTGGAAACTATTACAATGCTTATTACTTTTTAAAACATCAATAACTATTCTATTAATAGGTAATGTTTTAAGATTTAATTTTTCCAGCTCATTCACATTAATTTTTGGAATAAATGTAGCATCAGGATGAGTTTTTGGGTCATTATCATACAGCCCATCAACGTCTTTTAACAACGTAACCGTTTTAAAACCAAAAGTTTCAGACAAAATAATTGGACCAACATCCGTTCTGTGTGAAGGTATATTCCCTTTTTTTGACGGATGTTCCCATAAAGAATATGGTGGCAAACCAGCATAAACTACACCTGGCGCAGCTTTTAAAAATAATGGTAATAAATGACCAATAGATTCTGGCGGTATAGCAATCACTCCTTCAGGTGATAATAATGTTCCTAAAATATGTGCATTCCCCAAACAATCTTCTCCGGCTAATTGAGCCAAAACACCTGTTGGCATTTCTAAATCTAACCCTACAGAAAACAAATGTTTACTTCTAGCACCACCTCCAGTACTTATTACTAATCTTTCTTTTTTAAGAATTTTTCTAATCTCATCTAAGATAGGATAAGTAACATCTCTTCCTTTATCAATAAAAGAAGATGCTCCAATTTTTACAATGTGAACATCTGGAAGCATTTTAAATGTAGGAGTTCCATGCCCAATTTTCATTACCTCTTTGTCTAAAAGGCTTTCTCTCATAAACATTGATTGAATATGATTATTATGCTTATCCATCTATTTAGAAGTTATTATAGTTCCTACTTTTTCACCATTCAATGCTTTGGTAAAGTTGCCTGGAACCAATCCGTTAATAATTTGTATTTGTGTGCCATTTTTAGCACTTTTCATCATTTCAATTACTGCTCGCTCAACCACTACATCATCTAAATCTCTTTCTACTAATTCTTCAGCAGTTATTTGAGGAATAAAAGTGGCGTTTTTATCTTTTTTAGGGTCGTTGGTGTAAAGACCGTCAACATCCTTTACATAAATCATATTTTTAGTACCGTAAGCCTCACTAATTAAATAACAACCAGTATCAGTTCTGTATGGAGGAATTTTACCAATTTCAGGACTACGTTGCCAGTATGTATAAGGTGGCATACCAAAAAAGATAACGGCATTGTTTTGTTTTAAGTAAAGAGGCAGTTGTGAAAAGCCACCTGGCTCGATATAAGGGACACCCTCTTCAGTTAACAAATAGTGGATCATTTTGGCATTTTGAATACTCACAAATGTTCCCAACAAACCTAAAACACCTGTTGGCATTCCTTGGTCTATCCCTACACTATAAGCATGTCTTGCTCTAGTTCCTGCACCAGTACCAATTATCATTTGATGATGAGGTAAGTTTTCTTTAATTTCTTTTATTAAAGGAAATACTGCTTTTTTACCCCTATCAATAAAACTTTGCCCACCAATTTTTATCACATTGGCATTTGGTAATAATTTTTTACTTTTATACAAAGCTGTACCTTCCAACAAATTAGGGTCTTCCAAATTTTGAGAAAGCAACTTCTGTGTTAAATCTTCTATCATGAATGTTAAATATTAAAGCCTGTAAATGTAATATTAAAATTTTTACAGTACTAAACATATATGATTTAAAACATAAAAAGTGTTGTGTTATTAAGATTTTATAAATAGCTTTGTTGCAATTGTAAATTTTAAAAATTATATTTTATGAAAAGAAATTACGTTATTGCTTTATTTGCTGCATTATTAATGATGCCATTTGCAAGTTTAAAAGCACAATATGATGCCGGTGATTCTACTGTTTGTTACAACATTATGACCAACAATTTTGCATCTACCAACTTGTTAAATTGGAACGACCCCAACCCAGGTAACTGGTTAGGTGTTGTTTGGGATACCACCGTTACTCCATACAGAATTGTACAATTAGATTTATGTGTAAATAGGGGAGGAACTTCTGGAAATTCTCAAGGTGGTGATATTGGACTTACTGGAAGTAATCAGAAATACGAAGGATTTAATGGATTATCTGTGGATTCTAGATTACTAGGAACGGTTGATTTTTCGGGACTAACTGAGTTAGTTGCTTTGGATTTGAGAAGGCAAGATTCTCTCGCTGGGATAAATGTAAACGGATTAAGCAAATTTAAATATTTCACAATGTGTCGAAATGATGTCATGGATTCTTTAAATTTAAGCAATTTGCCTAATTTGATTAATGTTAATATGGCTCATATTGACTCTTTAGTATATATCGATGCATCTAATTGCCCGAGATTAAAAATGTTAAAAAGCAAAAGAGCACTTTTCAGTGCAACACAATTAAGCAATATTAACTTAGTTGGAAGTGATAGTTTAATCTGTCTAGCTTTACCAGAAGGTATTGGTGCTATTTCTGTAGATTTAACTGGAAAGACCAATTTATATTCAGTTATGATAAGAAATGGCAACTTATTAACTGTGCCTGGGATTAATACATGTCGCAGTTTGGTTAATGCAAAATTAGGGAAAAACCCTAATTTGACTGGAACTTTCAATTTAGCTGATTATGACACTACTAACCTTGCGAAATTTTGTGTAAAAAATGGCAGTGTTGATTCTGTTGCTGGTTGGACTTCATTATTTGGAAGTTCAAATATTAATGTATTAAATGTTTTCGGAAATAATTTAACCCTAAATAATGCATCACAAATTCATAACGAAATTACAACACAAAACAAGCTTGATGCCGATATGCAAATTCGTTATGGCGGAGATACAATTCCTGTAGGTAGTACTAAAGATTATAGTTCTCAAGCAGTAATAGATATAAATGGTGTAAATGATACTAGTAGTTTTGTTTTACACAATGTAACACTAGGTACAGTTGTATCGACTAACAATACAGGTATTTTTAACTTTCCTAACCTATCCGATACTGGTGAGTATTATGTAGGTATGTCAAATCCTGGTGGAGCTCCTGGTAATAATTTTGATTCTTTAACCACCAATCATTTTTGGGTACAATGTACTTCTGTTAGTGCATCTCAAACGTTATTTATTTGTAATGGTGATAGTGTGGTTGTAGGAACTAGTGTATATAACACTTCCGGAACTTATGTTGATGTGTTAACCGCTGCGAGCGGCTGTGATTCAACTGTTACCACTAACCTAACTGTTAATGCCCCTATTGATGCGACAACAACCAATAATAATGATACAATTACTGCCAACCAGACTGGAGCAACTTACCAATGGATAGATTGTGGTAGTGGTTCTTATGTGGGCGCAACAGGTCAAACTTATGTTTCCGGTACAAATGGAAGTTTTGCTGTTGAAGTTACATATAATGGTTGTATTGACACTTCAGCATGTGTTAATGTAATTGGTGTAGGTATTGATGAGCACTCTAGTATTACTGCAAATATTTACCCTAATCCTTTTACCAATCAATT
>CAYRAD010000267.1:0-4297 GCA_964422135.1 uncultured Vicingus sp. | reverse complement strand
TTGAACACATGACAACTCCTATTTCAGGATTCTACGGTACTGGATTTTAATGGTATTTAAATAATATAATGACCCTGATGTTAATTCATCAGGGTTTTTTATTTTAAAAGAGAAGGATGATAAATATTAAACAAAAAATAAACGAGTCAAAGTCAGTAGTGATAACTACTCATAAATCTCCAGATGGCGATGCTATCGGTTCATCATTGGCCCTGTATCATTTTCTAAAAAAAACCAATAAAGAAGTAACAGTTATAGTACCGGATAGTTTTCCTGATTTCTTGAAATGGATGACTGGAAGTAGTTCGATTATATATTACGACTCTCAAAGTGAATTAGCTGACAGGATAATTGCTAAGGCAGATTTAATATTTTCTTTAGATTACAATGGTTTATCCAGAATAGGAGACCTCTCTGTTCTTGTTAAAAAATCTAATGCAGTTAAAATTGTAATCGACCATCATCAAGACCCACAGGAGTTTGCCAGTCACTACCTGGTTGATGTGGAATGTTGCTCTACCTCTCAATTGATTTATGAATTAATTGAAAATCTTGATGAATTGAAAAAGATAGACAAGACAATTGGAGAATGTATCTATTGTGGAATAATGACTGATACGGGTTCATTTAGATTTCCATCTACAACTTCAAAAACACATCATATTATTGCTAATTTGGTATCATTGGGCGTTGAAGGATCGAAAATTAATGAAAGAGTATATGATACTTATTCTGAGCATCGCTTAAGATTGTTAGGATATGCTCTAACCGAAAAAATGAAAGTTTTTCATGAATATCAGACTGCTTATATCTCTTTATCCCAAAAAGAATTAAAAAAATTTAATTTTAAAAAAGGAGATACCGAAGGTTTGGTTAATTATCCTTTGTCCATTAATGGGATTAAATTTGCTATACTTATTACCGAAAAGGAAAATGAGATAAGCTTATCATTTAGGTCTAAAGCTGATTTTTATGTCAACAAAATTGCCAATAAACATTTTAATGGCGGAGGTCATATTTATGCAGCAGGTGGAAGATTAGAAACTACTATGGAGGAAGCTGTTCAGAAAGTTGAAATGGTAATGAAACAATATATGAAAAATTAGATCTGTTTTAGAAAGATGAAAACTATTATTTACTTCATGGGTTTGATTTTGATTCAATTCGGATGTTCGGGTGATGTTGAAAAACCTAAACAAATTAATTCAAAACAACTGGAAGAAAAATTGCTGGAAGCCAATAAAAAGGCCACTGAAATTGAATCGAATCAAATTGACAGTTATGTAAAAAGGCAGAAACTGGATGTTGTAAAAACACAAACGGGATTGAGGTATCAGATTTATGATGATAGAGAAGGAGAAAATATCAAGACCGGAAAAAATGCAGTTGTTAAATATACAGTTAGACTTTTAAATGGTACGGAATGTTATTCTACGAAGAATAAGCCGGAAGTATTTACAGTTGGTAAAGACAATGTAGAAAGTGGATTACACGAAGGTATACAATATATGAGTGTTGGTGATAGAGCAATAATTATTATACCCTCACATTTAGCACATGGATTGGCAGGAGATTTAAATAAAATTCCATTTCGTTCGACTATAGTTTACGATATTGAATTGGTTGCTATAAAATAAGATTGTTGAAAAAAGTAGCTGCAATATCATTTCTCTTTATTTTTTTATTTTCCTGTAATAACTCTCACCCCGGATTTGTTGAAAAAGAAGATGGTGTTTATTTAAAACTGGTATCATTTGAAGATGATGAAAAAAGTTTTAAAGAACAATATTATGTGGAAGCAGATATTATCATTTTATCAGGAGAATCAGTTATTTATAAGCGATATAAAGAAGAGGTAATCTCTCCTAAAAAAAAGGATTTTAATTTTATTTTACGCTACTTGAATGAAGGTGATAGTGCTCAATTTAAAGTAGCAACACAGAAATTAATACAAGAACTAACTACCATTTCATTAAATAAGATTAAAACAGAAGAAGTAGAAATCAGGATTAAAGTTAATCGCTTTATTTCACAAAAAGAGTTTGAAGAGCACGTTATTCCTGATGAAGAGATGTTAGAACAAGTGTTGTTAAAGAAATACTTATCAGAAAATAATATAGATATTCAAGATCAAAGAAAAGGGATGTATATTCAACAATTAAAAGAAGGAAAAGGGAAAAAAATTAAAAAAGGTGATATTATTTCTGTTAAATATAAGGGGTATTTTATTAATAGAATTGAGTTCGATAATAATTACTTGGAAGATGCTTTTACATATACTTATGGAACACCCGGACAAGTTATTAAAGGTTTAGAAATTGCAATAAATGGCATGAAGAAAGGGGAAAAATCAAAAATTATCATAACTTCGCAACTTGCATTTGGAGAAGAAGGCTCTTCAACACAGATAGTCCCCGCTTTTACAACTGTAATTTATGAACTGGAAATAGTAAACGTAAAATAATAAATAGATGAAAAAGATAACATTAATTCTTATAGGTGCTCTTACACTTGCTGCTTGTGAAAATGGAGCAAACGAATCAGCACAAATTACATTAGCCAATAATATTGATTCAGTTAGTTATTCAATTGGTTCAAGTCAGGCAAAAGGCCTATTAAAACAAGTGCCTGAATTAAATATTGATGCATTTATCAGGGGTTATAAAGATGTAGCAGACTCGGCAGATTTACAAATTACCGAAGAAGAAGCTCAAACGATTCTTCAGGCATTTGGTCAAAAGAAACAAATGGAGCAAATGGCCAAAAAGCAAAAAGAACAGGAAGAAATGTATGCTGATGTAAAATTAGCAGGAGAAAAATTTCTGGAAGAAAATAAATCAAAAGAAGGAATACAGGTTACCGCAAGTGGCTTACAGTATATGGTAATTAAAGAAGGTAAAGGAAAACAACCTGTGGCAACATCTAATGTTACTGTTGATTATGTTGGAACAACACTAGATGGTACAGAGTTTGATAGTTCTATCAAGAGAGGAGAACCTGCAACATTTGCTTTAAACCAGGTTATTCCGGGGTGGACGGAAGGAGTAGCTTTAATGAAAGAAGGTGCTAAATATAAATTTTTTATTCCACAGGAATTAGCTTATGGTGCGAATCCACCTGGAGGAGGTCAGGGACCAATTAAACCTTTTATGCCACTTGTTTTTGAAGTAGAATTGATAAAAGTAAATGATTAAAAATATAGATTATGAGTAAACAACTATTTAATATCCTGTTGTTAGCCGCTGTTATTTCAAGCTGCAATATTAATGCATTTGCACAAAAAAATAAAAAAAAGGATAAAAAAGGAAAAAAAGTAGAAGTTGCTGAAGTTAAAAAAGTTGAACTTAAAAACATTGTGGATTCGGTAAGTTATGCCATTGGCTTAAACATGGCGACCAGTATTAAAAAAGACTTTTCCGAATGTAATTTCGATTTATTTGTTGAAGGCTTAATGTCAGGAGTAAAGGGCAAAGACAGTATTATTGCTTTTGAACAAATACAGGGCATTGTTGGTCCTTATTTTCAGAAAAAGCAAGAAGCAGCTCAGGCTGAAGAACTAAAAAAATCGGAGTCTTATAAACAAGAAGGAATAAAATTTTTGGAAGAAAATAAGAAAAAAGAAGGAGTGATAACTACAGCCAGCGGTTTACAATATATTGTATTAAAAGAGGGTACCGGAAAACAGCCAACAGCTACATCTAATGTAACGGTTCATTATCATGGAACATTAATTGACGGGACTGTTTTTGACAGTTCAGTTGACAGAGGACAACCTGCTACTTTTGGTTTAAACCAAGTAATTAAAGGATGGACTGAAGGAGTTGCTTTAATGAAAGAAGGAGCAAAATATAAATTCTTTATTCCTCAAGAATTGGCTTATGGTGCAAACCCAAGACCAGGAGGGCCGATAAAACCTTATATGGCCTTAATTTTTGAGGTGGAGTTGATCAAAGTGAATGATTAGAAGAATAATTTTACAATATTCAAAAAAAGACCTGTATGTTTAATGCAGGTCTTTTTTTGTGAAATCTACATCATTATAATATAGCATCTAATTTACTTGCTATCGTAGCTTTTGGTGAAGCACCAACTTGTTTGTCAACTACTTCTCCATTTTTAATGAATAAAATGGTTGGAATATTTCTGATACCATATTTTTGTGCAATTTGAGGATTATTGTCAACATCAACTTTACCTACAATGGCTTTTCCATCATAATCTTTAGCAATTTCTTCAACAATAGGTCCTACCATTCTACATGGTCCACACCATACTGCCCAAAAATCTATTAATGCTG
>CAYRAD010000266.1:0-4334 GCA_964422135.1 uncultured Vicingus sp. | reverse complement strand
CTTACTTCCAGCTTTTGCTTGCCAATCATCACATCTCCACCTATTTTAGCATCGAGCAAAACATAAGCCGGTGTGGCAGTTTCAAAAGCATCAATACGATTTTGGGGGAAAATGGTATGGGCAGAAATACTGATAAAAGGTTGTTTGATATACGTAAAATCTTTTACCTCTACTTTTAACGTGTTCAGCAAATTATTAGCCGGAATTCGTGGTAAAGCAGAACCATCGGACTTTTTACCAATCACCATAGCATATTGCGATTCGAAATGCAGCCAGTGCATGCTGTGTGGATGAATATCCAGTGCCGTTTCAAAACCATACAAATTAGCATTGGCCTGATCGTATGTAAAAACTGCAGCATTCCCAATCATGGAATCTGTTGGCGACAAATAAATGTAATGGCTAATGGCGTTGTTAAATGCCGAAACCGAAAAAGAAACATGCTTTTTAACGTATTCCAGCCCTAGGTCCAATTCATAGTTTTGTTCCGTTTTTAAAGCGAGGTTCCCAATCTCATAACGAAAAGTCCCTTCGTGTACTCCATTGGAAGATAATTCGGCCAGGTTGGGTGCTCTGAAACCACTCGCCAGATTTATACGGGTTAACAAAGCATCTGTCCATTTATAGGTAAAACCTAAGGAGCCATTGGTGCTTTGATAAGCTTGTTTAAATGCACGTTTGTAACCCTCTTCTCCTACATTGCCCATTTGCTGGCCTTCAATTTTTTTGGCATCAAAACGAATTCCTGCAATGGTAGAGAACTTATTTTTAGTGTATTTCAACATTCCAAATCCGCCCATTTGTTGCACCAGAGCATCGGGAATTAAATTTTCTTCTCCAAAATTCTTGTTCGTCTGGTTTTTACCTTGTGAACCTATTATTAATTCGATGTGTTTAAACTCAGGAAAATGCAATTTCACATCATAATTAACGGTTGCTAACTTCATGTCCAGCACTGCCGAATCATTAACATTATGGTACAAGGCTTCGGGTAAGTTACCTTGCGAAAACTCTTTTCTACTATTGGTCAGGTAGCCCAGGTTAACTTTTAAGTGTGCCTTATTAATGTTAAACGTATTCCGAGTAGATATGATGTGATTGGTAATTAATTGAAAAGGTGATAATAATTTTCTACTAGTATTTTGTTCTCCCATTTCTTCGGGTATTCCAATGGACGATTGCAAAAAAGAATAATTGATGTCGTTTGTCCACCAGTTTTTCATAAACCCGATATTGGCTTTTAAAGCACTTTCGGTATAGCGGGTATTCGTCACCCGCTCTTTGTTCCCCTGCATATAATCACCATGCGAACTTCTGCCCCCTCTTATTTTATAACGAAAGCTCTCCGTAGTTCCTTTAACTCCCAAATTTGTCTGATAACCATTGGTATTGGAAAAATACTTGGTTCCGAAATCACCAACAATGGTATTGAGGTTTGCCGGACGTTCTTCCACAAAATGCAGCACTCCGCCCATGGCATCTGCTCCGTAAAGCAATGAAGATGGACCTTTAATAATTTCCACTTTATCAATACCAATATCACTCAATCCCAGACCATGTTCATCACCAAACTGTTGATTATCGATAGGTACTCCTTCACTAAACACCAACACCCTGTTATAGCTTAATCCTCTGATCACCGGTTTCCCAATCCCTGTTCCGGTACTAACCATGTTTACACCCGGAACTTTTGTTAAGCTTTGCATTAAAGTTGGTGCTGAAGATTGTTGCAACTGTTTACTGTCAAACTGGATTACATCTACCGGATTCTCATCCTGACTGCTGTGGTAAACCGAAGAAACCACAAATTCTTTCGTTTCTATAACGGCCTCTTTCATTTCAAAATCCAACTGAATCGTTTCTTCATTAACTTCAACTGTTTTTAACATGGTAGTATAACCAATAATGGAAACCTGAACTTTGTAAGTTCCTTTTCTTGGAAGTTTCAACGTATAATTACCATTGATTTCGGTAACTACTCCTTTTTTAATTTCTGGCAAATAAACATTTACACCAGGCAGAGTTTCTCTTGTTTGGGCATCAATTATTTTCCCTTTTATTACCTGTGCATTCAACACAGAATATGTCATTATAACAATGACAAACAATAGTATATTTTTCATTATTTTTTATTAAATAGTGGTGATAAATTTCATCCTATGTTACACTGATTCTGTCGAAGTGTTCTTGGAGCATATAAACTATTTAATAAGCGGAGGGCCTCTTAATAAAAAGGTATTGAAATAAAGATTTTCCACCAAGAAGAAATAATTGGAAGTAATCTTATACTCTAAATGATGAAATAAATTGAATAAAGAGTTATTAAAATTAGTAATTAAGCTTGATGAAAAATTAAAACTACATATTAAGTCCTGGGGTTGAAATTCAAACTTATGGAAATGGGTTAAATTATTATCAATACAGGTATGAACTTTTAATTGATGTTCAAAAACTTCATGAATAGCCTTACTTACAACAATGTTAAAAATTGCTAATACTAAAAATATGCTCGTTATTTTGTGAAAAAATTTCAACAACTTAATTTTCAGCTAAATTATGATTTTAGAGTATAATTCTACCTCTGATATAACATATTAAATATAACATTTGAAAAAATAACTTACATTTGAAATATAAGTTATGTGATTTGAATAATATAAGACTATATATAATATTTGTTTTAATTATAATTTTGACCTTATATTCTTGTAGTAAAGAAACATTGATTGAAGATGTACCCAAGATTAACCAAAGTAATGATTCAATTATCAATCCCTATTTTTATCAGTTTACTGTTGGTAATTATGACTCTGCTTCGTATTATTTATACCAACCTAGTTTAGATTTAACTTACCAACAAAATTATCCAGGATATTATGGAGATGTAGATTCATTTGATGTTGATTTGAATAATACAAAAGATATTGCTCTACGTATTTATGGTTTTGCTGATGGATTCATTTCCGGAAATACAAATTTTATTCAATTAGAATTATTTAATCTTAATAACTATGAATTTGTTTGTGATAATAACAATATGATTGATACACTGAATATAGGAGATACGCTTCATAATGGATTAAACTGGATTAACCAAAATTCTTTTCTATTATGGTACTCAGAACCTTTAACTAATAATGGAAACTGGGGAATAGGTTACAATCGTAAATATGTAGGTTTTCGAAAAATTAACAACGATACCATTATGGGTTGGTTCAGTCTAGAAGGAACTTCTGAAAATGGGGTTGCTTTGAGAATTACTGATTGTGCTATAGAAAATCCTTAATCTTTCTTCAATACCGCATCCCAACCCTGTGCAGTTAACTGGTGAACCTGTTCATTTTTATCAACAAATTGATAATTTCCTTTATCTGAAGTAATATGCCCAATTACGGTTACTCGTTTCTGGTCTTTAATTTTATCATAATCATCCAGTGAAATGGTAAACAAAAGCTCATAATCTTCACCTCCGTTTAAGCCACAAACAACAGGATCGAGGTTCATTTCCTGAGCAGAAGTTATGGTAGAAGGGTCTAAAGGAATTTTATCTTCATAAATGCTGCAACCAACTTCCGATTGCGTACAAATGTGAATTAAATCAGATGATAAACCATCGGAAACATCAATCATAGCAGTAGGTTTTACACCTATTTCTTCAAACATATCTATCACATCTTTACGAGGTTCGGGTTTTAATTGTCTTTCCAGCAAATAATCATAACCTGAAAAATCAGGTTGAATTTTGGGGTTTTCATTGAATATCTTTTTTTCACGCTCCAGCATTTGCAGTCCCATAAAGGCACCTCCCAAATCACCTGAAACACAAATTAAATCGTTTTCTTTAGCACCATTCCGATAAACCAATTCTTCTTTTTCAGCTTCTCCCAATGCAGTTACACTAATAATTAATCCGGATGTGGAAGAAGTGGTATCTCCACCAACCAGGTCAACACCATAAATTTCGCAGGCCAATAAAATTCCATCGTATAAATCTTCTAATGCCTCAATAGAAATTTTGTTGGAAACCGCCAAAGAAACAGTAATTTGTTTTGGATTGGCATTCATCGCATACACATCCGAAAAATTAACGATGGCAGCTTTATAACCCAAATGTTTAAAAGGAGTATAGAGTAAATCAAAATGGATGTTCTCTACCAAAAGATCAGTAGTAACAACTGTGTGTTTATTTTTATATTCAATAACAGCAGCATCATCTCCCACTCCTTTTAAAGAGGAAGTGTTACGTAGTTTAATATTATCTGTTAAGTGTTTAATTAAGCCAAACTCACCCAATTCTTCAATTTCACTTACCGGTTTTTGATTTTTATCTTCTA
>CAYRAD010000265.1:0-4340 GCA_964422135.1 uncultured Vicingus sp. | reverse complement strand
ATATTATTAATTTTCATTATATTTTATTTTTTAGATAAAATACATTGTTATTTTATGAATTTAAAATTTTATGAAAAACTATTCAATAAAAATGTTCTAAGATTGCGAGGAAGATTAAATAAAATTAAAAATCATTCAAAAGGAGAATTTATTGCTATTGCACTTTTTGTAGCAATTCCTTTGCCTGGAACAGGAGCATGGACGGGATGTCTCCTTGCATGGTTGTTAGGATTAAATAGAAAAAAAAGTGTATTGGCCATTTCTCTAGGTGTTTTAATTGCAGGTGTTTTAATCCTTCTAGGAACTTTAGGTTTTGTAAATTTTATTAAATAAGTATTTTATATCAGAATATATTGGAATCTCTTTAATTTTAAAGGTTTTTACTTCAATAAACCATATTAAAACCACAAATATTGTTGTTCCAACATACCAAAATAATTTATGTATTAATTCAAAAGAAGATGACTCTGAAACAAAAATTAAAGTTAAAATAAATATCCTTAATATATTTAGAATCCAAAGTAATGCGAAAGAGAACAAAAGCATTTTAAGTCTTTTTTTAATAGTTATATCCGGCACAGAAAGATTAAGAATAAATAAAAGATAGTAAGCTGAACCTGCAATACAAGCTTTTATTATTTCTATTATTCCTTCGGAAAAATAAAAAGTATTTCCAGTTAGCAAGACATTATTAAAAAATATTTTAAATAATGCAAAAAGGGGATAAATTGTAAGAGGGGTAAAAATAAAATAAAAGATAAAAAGATTAGGCAAGGCTATTAAAATAATAATTAGGTATCTAATAAAAATATGTTTTAATTTATTCATAAATCTTAAAAAAGATAGCTATTTAAATAATTTAATGCTTTAAATTTTATGAGAAAAAAGTGGTGGATATTAGGAATTGTTCTTTTATCTATAATCTTAAGTATTTATTTTGATAATCTTATTGTGGAAAGTTTCTCAAAAATAAGAAATGTTTTGCTAGATGAGGGTTTTTTAGGGATAACTTTTATTAGTTCAGAGATAATCATATTTTTCTTCTTAACTAGTTTATTTTTATGGAAAGAACATAAAAGAAGATGGATTCTTCCTTTATGGTTAACTCTTTTGATTAGTGCTTTAGTGAGTTTTCTGTTAAAAATAGTAATAAAAAGACCACGTCCCTTTCAACAAGGGTTGGTTTCTATACCTGATGCTTTAGCAAGTACTAGTTATGCTATTTGGAATTTTTCTTTTCCTTCATTTCAAACAATGTTGGTTTTTTGTGTAATTCCTATTTTATCAAAAGAATTTCCTAAAATCAAATGGGCTTGGATTCTATTTGCATCTTTAGTTGGAATATCAAGATTATATTTTGGAGTTCATTATTTAAGTGATGTAATTGTTGGAGGATTAATAGGATATTTTATAGGGGTGTTAATTATTAAACTAGAAAAGAAATATAAATTTGGTAAAAGAATTTATAAAAAAATATTTTAGAACTTCTATTTCTTTCTAGAAGCTCTTACTATAAGAACAATAATAACTGCGATTGCAGCTGCACTGATTAATGCTATCAAGATTGGAAGCGCAGCACCATTATCACTAGAGAATAATCCTGGTTTATCTGTAATTGCAACTTGAACTGGTTGAGTTAAAACAACTTGTCCTTCAGAGTAAGTTACTACATCGAATATTTGATCTCCTGCATCTGTTTGTCTATCAACATCAAGAGTAATTAAAATATCTTGTGATTGTCCAGCACCTAATGTTAGTGATTGTCCAGTAGTAGACGTTAAATTAACTGTAGCTGTTGAAGCCCAAGTAGAATATCCTGTAACTCCAAAAGTATAAGTTGATTCTTCTAATCCAGAGTTTGTAATTGTTGCTCTAACAACTAATTCATCTCCAGCTTGTCCACCAGATTCTAAGCTAGCAACCATAGTAGCTTCGGGTTGTATACAGTTTCCTGATAATGAAAGAGGGAAAATAAAAGAGTCCTTTGATACTTCATCATATTCAGCATTATCTACATCATAATCGTAGTATGTTTTCATCTCTAAATCATATTGTTTTTCAGTCATTCCAGCCGGAACATTAAATGTGAATGTAACTTGTGTTGTATCTCCAGCATCTAAATCACCATTAAATGTTGTATTTTGACTAACACCTAATGCATCATTATTAAGAGTTACTAAAACTTGATCTTCAAAGTCTTTATCACCAATATTCCATACGTCAGCTGTAAATGTAACTTCTTGTTCACAAGAGGCTGTTGCTGGTTGAGGGAATGTTTCAGTGTCAATAATGACCATTTCATCTTTGCTATTTTCTAAATCAATATCAATATCCGCGTAGTAAGCAGAATCACTAAAATCATTTAGTAAATCATCTGAAAATGCTATACAAACATCAGCATTGTTGTCATCTTTACCACTAGCTTTAACCATTAATCTATAATTATCTTCATCAAATTCTGCTGGATTTACTCTAAAAATGAAAGTGTGTTTTCCATCTTTACCTTCATCAATATTTCCAAATTCAAACTCTTCTGCATCTTCACTTATCCAAATCATATCATCTGCAAGATTAGTTGTAGAAGTTTGTTTATAAAATCCTAATTCAAAAGTAACATCTTCTAAATCATATGTATCTTGACCATTAGAATCTTTATTATTATCCATTTTAGCTTCAACTTCAATAGTATCTAAAAGTAACCATCTATCATCATCACCTTTTCCTTTATTCTTAACATCTACACTTAATTCTAAATCACTAGAATCACCTGTACAAAAAGGATATTGTGTAAAAGTAGGAGCAGCTACTGTAATTGAAATTGAGAAAGTGTCTGTTTCTCCACTAGCTGTATCTGTAACATTAATATCACTATTAATAACCCCATTAAAATCATAAGGAATGTTCTTTAGTGTTGCTGAAAGTTGTGATGTAGTCCCATTATTTATAAGGGATGCACTTGGATATGTCCATGAACCTTGACTAGGTGCAGTATTAGATTGCCAAGTTAAAGTAGAACAAGGACCACCTGAACAACCAAGGAAATCAGCAGATAAGTTAAAATCAAATTTAACACTTGAAGTGTCTCCTGCAGTAATAGTAGTAGTAGTTGGAGAGATAGGAGTAAGGAATAATCCTGCACTAGCAAAAGCTAAGCAAAACATAAGCGCAAAAACGCTTGCAATCATCAAAGTAATGTTTTTTGTTTTCATTTGATGTAATTTCATAATTAAGACACTATTTAAATGTTTCTATTTTTGAAAATATATGTTAATTGAGGTATTTTGGACGTTTATCGTCGGGAAAGTTCCTTTAATTCCTGCTTGTCTTTAATCATCTTTTCTTTGATCTCTTTGATTCTCTGTTCTTTTTTAAGGCCACTTATCTCTTCTTGTGCTTCTTTTAGTTTATCTTCTGCCTCTTTAATAAGCTTATTAACACCACTTTCTTCTTTAGGAGCACTATCTTCATCTATTGATTCAGAAGGTTTAATATCGCTTAATTTTGTTACTTTAATTTTACGTGTTTTTCTTGCTTGTGCAAATTTAAAGGCAAAAAGAGCTATTCCTAATAATAAAACAGCCCCTATTATATATAAGAGTGTTTTAAGAGAAAAAAGACCTCCTTCCTTAAAAATAGAAAAACCCGAAATTCCAGTTGTATTTGTAGATTCTTGCTCAATTGTTGTATTTGTTTCATTTAAATCTAAAGTAGAGTTGGTGGAATTGGTTAAATTGGCAGAATCAACCACATTTCCTTCACTAGCAGGAGTTTCTAGAAGTTCATATCCGCTTGGAGCAATTTCTAAATAAATATTTTCACCTGCTTGATAATTCTCTCTATATTTTTTGGAATAAATTGTTTGACCGTCGTCTTTTAAAATTACCATTAAATCAAAAATAGATTCATCCCCAGAATAAGTAAAATTTACATCACCATAGTAACCAGCCATAATTTTATGAGGTCCTGATAATGCTGAAAAACCTTCAGAAGTATCTAAAACAGTTAAATGAACTTCGACAAAAGAAGGCACTTTAAGTTTAATTTCTGTATCTATTGCTGAAACTGCTTGTAAGAGAAAAACACATAAAAATAACATCACTAAAACTTTTTTTATCATATTCATTTATATAAAAAATACCTTTATAAAATTTTGTAAAAAAATTTATATATATTAAAAAACTACAATATAGCATAAATATGGTGTTAAAATCTAAAGAAAATAATATTGGAGCTTGGTCCTTTTTAATAGGTGTTATACTGGCAGTTATTGTGGGGGTGTTTACAACATTAATTCCAATTCCTTCTGTACCTCGTATAGCGGCGACACTTTTGGAAATATT
>CAYRAD010000264.1:0-4378 GCA_964422135.1 uncultured Vicingus sp. | reverse complement strand
TATTTATCGATCTATGAAACAGTTTATAATGCTGCAAATACTGGCTTTTATATTGTTAAAGTAAAAGTTAAATAGCTTGAAAATCAAATTCAAGTATATTCCATTTTTTCTTTTTACTAGTATTTTTGCATCTTGTCAAACACCAAATGGGGAAATAACTACCGAGCAGAAAGATTCTTCTAGAATTAAAGAAATTCAAATTAATCCAATTGAGACTAATGCTGACACTACTTTCTTTAATTTTTCTTGGATAAAACAATATAATTATAAGAACGCTTTAATTAATGTGATTGATGTTCCTAAAGGTTATAAAAGAGAAGTTTCTGATAACAATTCATTCAGTAATTGGTTGAGACATTTACCTATAAATGATACAACTAACAAAGTTTATCTTTATAATGGAGAAGAAAAATACAATCAGAATGCTCAGTATAAAGTTATTGATATTGATGTAGGAAATGCAGATTTACAGCAATGTGCCGATGCTGTTATGCGTTTAAGAGCAGAATATTTATACACAACAAAACAATACAATAAAATTCATTTTAATTATACCAACGGGACTAATATCAGTTTTACAAAATGGAGTAGTGGATTTTATCCAAGTATTAAAGGCAATAAAGTTGTATGGACAGCTGCTTCAAATAATAAATCTTATGAAAGTTTTAAAAAATACATGAAAAATATTTTTATGTATGCCGGAACATCATCCTTAGAAAAAGAATTAAACAGTATTGAATTATCAGAAATTCAATCAGGTGATGTATTTATTAAAGGTGGTTTTCCTGGTCATGCTGTAATTGTTTTGGATGTTGCAATCAACGAAAAAACAAAGGATAAATGTTTCATGATTGCTCAAAGTTACATGCCAGCACAAAGTATTCATATTCTTAAGAACCCTAATAATGCTAATCTTTCTCCTTGGTATAATCTTAAGGAAATTGAGAAAGTTATCAGTACTCCTGAATGGACCTTCTATTCCAATCAGCTTAAACGATTTAAAGAATGAAAAAGTTAATATTTTTTAGTTTTATACTCTTTCTTTTATCGTGTGGTTCAGATGAGACAGCAAAAGTAAACCCACAACAATCAAAAAATACAAATCTGATAAAATATGCCAAAGGATTTACCATTGAACAGCATGAAGGTTATAAGCTATTAACCGTAAAAGATGCTTGGTTAGGCGAAAAAAAAACTTATCAATATGTGTTGTATAAAGATAAGAAACCAGAAAGCTATCAAAATGCGATTTTTGTTAAAATACCTATAAAATCAATTGCATGTATGAGTTTAACACATGTTGCTTTTATCGAAAGGTTAAATCAGGAAAACTCTATTGTGGCACTTTCGGGATGTGCTTATGTTAGTAGCAAAAAAATAGGAAAACGAATAAAAGAAAAGCAGATAAAAGAATTCGGACAGGAACAGAATATTAATTACGAGATACTATTAGAACAAACTCCTGATATTATCATGGGGTTTGGAATTGATGCTTCATCTAATGCTTATATGAACAAAATGCAATCTCTGGGATTAAAAGTTGTTCTAAATGCAGAATACATGGAAAATCATCCTTTAGGAAAAGCAGAGTGGATTAAATTTGTTGCCGCATTTTATGATAAAGATGAAGAAGCTAATGTAATCTTTGATGCTATAGAAAATTCTTACATCGACTTATTAAATTTAACTAAGAATGTGCAAAATAAGCCAACAGTTTTTACAGGTATGCCGTGGAAAGGGGCATGGCATGTTCCTGGCTCAAAATCGTTTCAGGCACAACTTTTTAAAGATGCTGGAGCCAGCTATCTGTGGGCTGAAGATAATGAAAGTACATCAAGTTTGGTGAAATCAAAAGAAGTTATTATTGATAAAGCACTGGATGCTGATTATTGGTTAAATCTTAATGCATATAGGAGCATAACTTCTATTATTGCTTATGATCAGAAGTTCTCTACGTTTAAAGCAGTACTGGATAAGAACTTATACAATAATGATAAACGATTAAATGTTTCTTCAGGAAATGATTACTGGGAGTCAGGAGTGGTCAATCCTCATATTATTTTAAAAGATCTGATTAAAATATTCCATCCTAATCTAATTAATCATAAGCTTTATTATTATCAAAGAATAGAAGATTAAAAAAGTCCGGGTATTTTCCAGACTCTTCACGATATATTATAATTTATTATTTTGGTACTTCTACGTTGGCTGAGATATTAAGTGTAGTAGTAATAGGATTAGTATTGGCTGTAATAGTAACTGTTTTATGTTGTTGTCCTTGTTGTTTACCAGGGCTATAAACTACTTTTATCTCACCTATTTCTCCAGGTTTTACAGGCTCTTTTGGGTATGTTGGAACGGTACATCCACATGAACCAACCGCATTTTCAATTATCAAGGGTTCTTTTCCGGTATTTTTAAACTTAAATATTTGTGTGTTTTTACTATCTTGCTTTATAGTTCCAAAATTGTAACTCATTTCTCCAAATTGCATAGAAGTTTTAGCTCTTGCCTCAGATAATTTTGGGGCTTGAGGAGGAGGTGGAGTAGTTACATTGGTTGGAGTAGGATTAAGTAGATTATTTGATGCAGGAGTAACAGCAATATTACTTTGAGGGATGACAGTATTTTTTTCTTTTAGATATTTCCTAGATGGAGTACTGCCAATAAAAAATGTATTAATGACTAATGTTAAAGCAATAATACCCAAAAGGCCAATTTTAATATTTTCTTTCATGTTTTAATTACTTATAAGTTAATAGTGATTTATTTATAAACTAGTTTTTCTTTTCTAAAGGTATCGTTATTTATTTCTTCAATGGCTTTTAGAAATGAATTATTTAAATCATTTGCTATTTGATAGTAAGCCGAAGTGTCCCATAAATTTCTTGCAATTAAGGCTTTTAGCCTAATTAAAATTAACTTTTTTGAAGTGTTTATTTGTTCTTTATTCTTCTCTATTTCTTTTTCATCTGCAAATTTTATAAAGTCATCAAATACTTCCTTTTCGGCATTAAATGAATTTTTAAATTCAGCTACATCAGCATATTTTTCCTCTAATTCTTTTCTGTGAGAATCCATATAGGTTAAAACAAACTCATTGAACAATCCTTTACGATTAACTTTTCCAAAATACTCAGAATATAAACTGGTATCAATAGGGACAAAAATATCGGGCATTATGCCACCACCACCATAAACAATTCTTTTACTGTTGATGGTTTTATATTGCAATGAGTCAGGAAATGATATACTATCTTCACTTGAGTATTCTCCATTTTTAAATCTTCTTGAAAATTCTTTATAATATTCTTCCTTACCATTATCATAAGGTCTTTGAATACATCTTCCTGATGGAGTATGATACCTTGCAACAGTTAATCTGATTGCTGAACCATCAGGTAAGTTAAATGGTTTTTGAACGAGACCTTTTCCAAATGATCTTCGACCAATTATCAGACCACGGTCGTAGTCTTGTATAGCTCCTGTTACAATTTCTGAAGCAGAAGCAGAACCTTCGTCAATTAGTACTACAAGCTTACCTTTTTCAAATCCTCCTTTAGAAGAAGTATAATATTCTTGTTTAGGACTTTTAGAACCCTCGGTATAGACAATTAATTTTTTATCATTTAAAACTTCATCAGCGAGTTGAATGGCAGTTTTAAGATATCCACCACCATTTCCAGTTAAATCAATAATCAGGTGTTTCATATTTTTTTCCATCAATTTATTTAAACCTTTCCTAAATTCTTCGTCTGTTTTACTGGCAAATCGATTTACTTTGATATAACCAATTTCAGGGGTTGCCATATAACTAGCATCAACGCTATAAATGGGGATTTTATCGCGAGTAATAGTGAAATATAATATTTCTTTAACTGCTCTACGTTTTATCCCGACATTAACTTTTGTTCCTTTATTACCTCTTAATTTTTTTTGAACATCACTATTTTGCAGACCAACTCCTGCAATATTTTCACCATCAATCTCAATTATTTTATCACCTGCCAGAATCCCTACTTTTTCAGATGGTCCACCAGAAATAGGAGAAACTACAACTAATGTGTCATGTAAAATATTGAATTGAATACCAATGCCCTCGAAATTCCCAACAAGAGGTTCATTCATTTTTTTTAACTCATCTGCAGGAATATAAACAGAATGTGGATCTAACTCTTTCAACACAGCAACAATAGCATTCTCTACGAGTTCACTTTCATTAGTGGAATCGACATACGCATAATTAATGTATTGTAGAAGAGTTTCAAATTTCTTACTTCCTTCACTTTGTATGTATTGAGCATAACTAAATTGTGAAACAAGTAACAGTATTATTATTATTCCTTTTCTTAATTTATCCATTATTTAGTCTATTGTT
>CAYRAD010000263.1:0-4388 GCA_964422135.1 uncultured Vicingus sp. | reverse complement strand
ACGGGTCTGGAGGGGCACGGTTCCATGCCTTCCGCAGGCGTCAATGCGGTGGAATCGGCCGCGCGCTATATCTCTGAACGCGGAATGTACATTAGTACCTTCAGATACTATCATAACTCCTGCTGAGACAGTAATTGATAATCAGGTAACGCCACCTGATACTGTTATTACTCCTGCTGATACTACAATAATTGCAGGAGACACAATTATAAATGGAGACACATACTTATTGGTAAACAGCGATACCAATGGAAATTATGAACTAATTATTCAGTTATTAAATAGTAGGAATGCGGCAGATTTTGCCAATGGATATTTAATATTTTCTGCCATGCTACATCCCGATTGTCCTTTGACTGATTTTGGTGTTTTTATTGATGGAAATCATTTGAATTCCGGTGGAATTAATTGTGCTACATTTTTGCAAAGTGACCCGATTAACGTTTTCACGTCAACACTCGATACGAACTCATTCACAGAAATAACCATACCACTTGCAGATTTTACCAACAGGTACATACAGGATGTTGATCTAGTATTTGGTATTAAAGGAACAAACGCCCCTCCAAATACTCCACTTATTATTATTAATAGTATTAAGTGGGTTACTAAATTAGAAGAATAAGTTAGTGTGATTTCTTTTCTTCGTTAATAGCTTCATTGATGGATGCTTTTTTTCCATCAATAAAAGCAACTACAAATGCATCTTCGTACCCTTTCTCTACCAATTTTATTTTGGCCTCCTTTGCATCTTCGTACCTAGCAAAATTTCCTGCTAAATAACGATAATATACTTTATCCACTTTTTGAGTAGAGACCGGAAAAATTCCTGCGAAATGGTTGGACGGCAACTGGCTTCTAAAAAATCCAATCTGCACCCTGTAAACAACTCCTTTCGGCACTACAATATCTTCCGGAACCGGTACTTTTTCGTTATAGAAATTATCTTTTTCTGTTGTAAAAACATCTTTATTCACCACCTTAAGCATTTCCTCGCTCAAATCAGTCCTGACATTTATTAAGCGGTCTTCACTGTTTTTCATTTTATCCATAATCTCCTTTTCTTCTTCTTTAAGTTGAGCAATGGCATTCTTAATTTCTGTTAACTTCTGTCCATTACTTTTTTTAGCCTCATCTTCCAACTTGTTAATTTCATCTTCTATCTCAATTAACCTTCTACCATATAATTCTTTAATCGTCATGTACGAAAACTCATCCGATTCCAGCCTGGTTACATCTCTTTCACTATCTTTAGCTACTAATTCATCATTTTTTCCTTCTTCTCTTGACCCGAAGAACAAAGATGCATGATAAGCGTCCACCACAGCATTGCCCATCGCATACATCGTTTTTTCGGAATAGTTGTGGATAAGCCCAGCATTAACTTCTTTTCTTATGGCACTAAACTTTCGAATAGCTTTTTCCTGGTTCTCTTTTACTTCTTTCATTACAGCTTTAGCAAAATCGCAGGTATCAAAAGCAATATTTATGGCACTGTCGGCATATTCCATTGCAATCTGTGCACAAACCAAACCCGTATCAGCATTGTGTTTAATACTGCTAACAGAACCTAAGAAATAATTTTTTCGGGAATAATAATATGCATCTTTGCTGTATTGTGCCGATAATATGGCATAAGCCTGTGCTTTGTTTTCATAATCGTTGATGTCTATTTTCTGAGCTATAACAAAGGATTGAAAGCAAAAATAGCCAATGTAAAAAATGATAACTTTTTTTAAAAAACAGTGCATAACTCAAAAATACAAACAAAGTTGTATTTATTACGTATATAGCCATATAATAGATTCAAAATTTGGTTTATAACTAATAAAAATTGATATTTGTTAGTTATATTCAACTTAACTATGGGACTAAAGCTATTTCTGATACCTGTTTTTATTCTTTTTTTGTGTACAACTAATTTTGCACAGAATATTGAATCAGATAGTACAGATGCTTCAACACCAGCTGCTGTTGTGGAAGAAGAACCTGTTAATCCTACTCCTCCACCTACTCCAATAGCTCAAACACCTAAACAGGATAAAGAAGAAGCTGATAATTCTTCCTCTTCTGAAGGAGAAGATAAGTATTTAGGACCTGTTTTCGATGGTGCTTACGTTAGCCTTTCAGCAGGAATGAACGTTTATTTTGGCGATTTAGCTGCTTATAAACTATTCCCAAGACCGAGCCAGTTTGGCGATCACATTACCGGGGCATTTAAATTTACAATAGGACGTGAAATTAAATGGGGCTTAGGTGCACAGTTCAATTATCAGCGAGGTAGCCTGATTGGAACCCGAAAAACAGGCCTGAATTCAGGAACTTATACTTTCCGAAATAAATTCTACGACATGTCACTTGAAGTTAATTACCTCTTAAGTGATGTGTTGTTTAAGAAAAACGAATACAATCGCTTTACTTTATACGGACATATTGGTTTAGGTATGATGTGGTATAGAACCCAGCGCTATGATGCTTTTACTTATGGTACTAAAGATTATGAAGGGTATATAGAAGTGGAAAATACTGAAGGATTGGCTCAGAAAACATTAAGTGATAAAACCAAAAAAGCTAGAACCTGGACAATTCCTTACGGTATAAGGGTGAATTACAAATACAATTATAAAATGGATTTCCATTTTGATTTTACCCAATCTTCTACATTTACCGACCGACTGGATGCTTTTAGCAGAGACTGGACAGCCAAAGACAAATACAATTATATTGGCATTGGTGTTACTTACAATTTTAACCGTACCTCGGATGATGCTCCTAAAAAACGGCCAAAGAAGAATGCATCAACTGATGATAAAGACAGTACTTCAGACAATTCAAATTCGGACAATATCAGGAACAGCATTTTTGGCGGCAATAAAAAGAAACACAAAAAAAGCGATGATGATGAATTACTAAACATCCGTTTAAAGTTGTTTGAGACTCAATTGAAGCTGTTTGAAATGCAGTATTTATTAGGTAAATAGTTTTAAAACCCAAAATTTATTCCACCCAAAATGGTCGTTTGTTTACCACGGTAAAACTCCGGTGTGAAATAATCATCACCACTGATATCGCTCAATCTTATTTTGACGAACAGATAGCCGTCATTAATAATCTCATAACGTAAAGCTCCTTCAATGGTTTTGTTTTGCCATGCTACTGTTTCCATAAATGGTAATCCCTTTACATTTCCTTCGCCATTAATTAGTTCGTAAACATGTTCGGGAGCTTTCCGTGCTTTGGTATAAGACAAAGAAGCTTTTAAACCACGAAACAACCTTAATCCACCTTCAATATATACTTCATCTGCATTCTCACCTAGATAATGTCCTAAGTTATAACTGTTGGAAGCATAAGTGGTAGTGGCAATTTGGTGGCGGTAAACCCATGGGTTGGTGCGGGTATATTCAGTAATGATATAGGTATTCCGAAGGGGGAAGTTATTTAACTTAAATCCAACTTTAGTACTAAAAATATTGGAACTTTTTTCCTTATCCATCACTTTTCCAATGCTAATCTCATCAACATACATGGAAAAATACAAATGAACATGTTTAATTTGCCGTGAACTGATGTTTATAAACATCTGAGTGTTTTGCCCTAAAGCATTGCTTCCTGCACTGTTGTATGTATGATCAATTGATTTATAAAACATGAAAGGTATAAGGTAAAACGGTTTCACTCCATCATCAGCATAAACGATGGAATTACCCAGCGATATATATAGGTTTTTTAAAGGTTTAAAGGTAACCAGATTGGCCGCCATATTTTTATTAATAAATATTTCTCTCTTTTGTTGATCCACGATAAAAATACGGACACTGTCCATCACATCTGAAACCAGCCAAGAATGGGTATAATTTAACTCCAACCATTTTACCGGATAAACATGAAAATCAATATAACCAATAGAGGGAGCTTTATTGGAACGAATATTAGATCCGTGGTAATTATCTCCCCAAGTATAATTATCCTTTGCTATTCCCAATCTTCCCCATTTCCATGAATAATAGACACTCCCCAACATCTCACTGTAATCACTTCTCCCTCCTGTTTGTCCTTGGTTTAGTTTGTAATTAGCCCCCTGCAAAGTAGTTAGATGGTTTTCTGCGGATAAAATGTCTGAAACGCCATTGTCCCTTAAACTGGCATAAAAACCAAAATGAGAACCCACAGAGCCATAAAATTCACCGCCATTCCAGTAATGAGAGTAGTTGCCATTAGCATTGGTGGCATATTCATAACCTAAGATTGGGTTAACAGTAAAAGTAAAAAGACTGTCTTTATAGAAGAAAAGGTCTTTTCTCTTATTAAATTCTCCTTTTGGTTTTAACTCTTTATTAAAATCCCGAAAATAAAAAGCTAATTCTTTTTGTTGTCGTTTATTCAAT
>CAYRAD010000262.1:0-4391 GCA_964422135.1 uncultured Vicingus sp. | reverse complement strand
CCTCCCGGAACATACATGTATCCAATACCTGTTAATCTGCCCATAAACGCTCAAAAATCTGTACACTGCACAAACGCTCTTAACCCGGTAAAAACAGGATGATATCTTTCTAAGTGATAATCTTCGGCTTTGGTTTCGTTTAAACTTTTACGCTTAACATTCAGCGTTTCTATTTTTGGGAAATTTTCATACAGTAAATCAGCAATATCGTCATTTAAAAAATTATCAAGCCCCAAATGCCTGCATGGTTGAGCCTCTTCAAATTCTTTACGCAAAGCTTTTATCTTCTCCTCGTCCTGATATATAGGGTTTAATAAACTTCTCATTTTAGTAACTAAATTAAAATTGATGTAAGCGAGCCATTAATCTGTGAAACATCCGTGGTGCAAAATATTTTAAATTAGAAATTAATGTTTCCTTTCCACCAACATTATATGAAAGTTTATTTCCTTTAATGGCACAAATTATCTTTTGGGCACATTGATAAGGCGACATCCCTTTTTCCTGTGCAGAGCTTTGTTTACTGAACTCACTTCCATCTTCAGTTAAGGATTTGTTAACGATATCTGTAGCAATAAATCCCGGATAAATTAATAATATTTTAACACCATATTTTTCAACTTCATAACGTAAAGACTCGAAGTATCCTTTTAATGCATGTTTTGAAGCTGAATAGGAAGATAATCTTGGTAAACCAAATTTTCCGACAATACTGTTGATAACAACAACTTTTCCTTCTTTTTGCTTAATCATTTCATTAATAACCGCTTTGGCTATTTTAATGTGTCCAAAGTAGTTGACCTCCATTATTTTTCGCTCTACTTTATCAGCAGTTTTAACAGCTATACTTCTCTGATTGATGCCCGAATTGTTGATTAAAACATCTATCCGTCCAAATTTGTCCTTTACTCTATTTACCAGCTCTTTCTCATTCGAAAAATCAGAGAGGTCGAAAGGTAGTATTAGGTAATCATTGTCCTGTATAGATAATTCTTTACAAACTTTATTCAGTTCATCCTCTCTTCGCGATGAAAGAACCAGTTTAGCTCCTTCTTCATGCAATACTTTTACCAGTTCCTTCCCAATTCCTGAAGAAGCACCAACAACCCAAGCTACTTTATCTTTAAGCTTCATTTAATTTACAAGCTTTTGTATTCACCTTATTTTTAATGCTTCTAAATTACTCAAATTAAAATCAAATATTTCTAAAAAAAGCACCATCTTTTAACACCGACCAGCAATTAATATTAAGTTTTTCAGCCTCCTGAATAAGTCTTTCTGTGGTAAATGATGAGTTGGATCCATCAATTACTATTTCCTTAACGCTAAAAACAGAAAGTAAATCAGCAATGGTTTTATTGGTATTTCCCGTCAGAATCAGAAGGTCAACTTTAAGTTTTTTATCCATATTTTCAGGCTCAAAATTTTTGTCGATAACCGCTATCCTGTAATTATAAAAATCAAAGAAATTACGTTTAGTGAACAAATTTTGATTGTCAATCCTGAAAATATTCGACAATTGATGCTTTTTGATCAAATGATCCAAACGAACCACTTTTTCTTTTTCAACACCTTTATCAATCCAATTGTTCTGAACATGAAATAACAATTTACTCCTATTTTGAACCAACTTTATATCAGATAGCAATATATTATCTGTTCCGTCAATAAAATTAATGGCACTGTGTTGTGGAATATTATAAATAACCAGTTTTCTTTGTTTCAATGTATTGTATTTTATCCATGCAGTTGACAATAAAAAAACGATGAGTAAGGAGAAACTCATAATCAAGTACCTGAATTTGCGGTAAGCAATTAATAAAACCAATGAAGCAATAAGTAAATAGATAAGCCATGCATCCGGTGTATTAAACCGAATATTTTCGCTTAAGGAATAAGGGAGGTCATCAATAAAATTAACAGAATAATTTAAGGATTTGATAAGATATTTTAGTCCAATCGCTAAATAATCGCCAATAAAAGGGACAAATGAAAAACACAAAGTAGTCAAACCCAAATACAAAATAAAAATTGCCAGAGGAATGACAATTAAATTAGAGAGCATAAAGTAATTTGGAAATTGATGAAAGTACAATAATCCAAGTGGAAAAGTAGCAATTTGTGCAGCAATGGAAACCGCTGTTAATTCCCATAGCTTTCGGGGTAACCATTTTCTAAAGTAGATCAAATTGTTAATCCATGGTTGAATAATTACAATGCCTATTACTGCCAGATAAGAGAGTTGAAATCCAACTTCCATAAGATACAACGGATTATAGATTAATAAAGCTAGTGCTGATGCAGCTAATGTGTTAAAGAAACTGGATTTACGATCAGACATTTTAGATACTACAACAAATGAAAACATGGTTGCTGCACGCATCACCGAAGGCGATAAGCCGGTGAGTAAAGCATACATCCATAAAATGATGATGAGAATTATTCCTTTTATTATTTTACCATACTTAATTTTTTCAAAAAAGCTGAATATCCTACTAAAAATAAGAAAAATTACTCCCACATGAAGTCCAGAAACTGCCAGTACATGCATGGCTCCGGCACTGGAATAGGCACTTTTCAATTGTGCATCAATATTATCTTTATAACCCAGTATCAGAGCTGATGCAACAGCTAATTCATCATCTTTTATTCCTTTTGCTTCAAGGGTATAAATCAAATGATTTCTAAGTTTTGAGGCCAATCCAAAAATACCTGAATGATCTGCCTGTTTTACCAACTTCCAGTTATTGGAACGTAAGAATGCTTGTTGGTAGATTAAATGATAGGAGAGGTATTTTCTATAGTCGAATTCATTGGGGTTTTTTGGAGGAGGAACATCTCTGAGTTTGGGTTCAAAAGAAATAATGTCTCCTATACTTAGCAGTTGTGATAGGCTATCTTTGGACAAATAGAGGATTGCTTTACCATCTCCGTCCATCCAGTTATTATTAGATTTAACACCTTTAATGTTAAGTATTGCTTTTACCGTTTTTTCTTTTATCTGAACAGGTTTGCTTATTTCACCAATTAGTAGTTGATTGTTATTTTCGCTCATCAGGTTGGTATAACCTTTACTGTTCTGGTACTTAAGACCTGTAAGAGTGGCTCCGGCTAGAGCTAAGTTAAGATACAGGAAAACTCCAAATATCCATCTCCAACTGTAGTTTGCATTTAATTTTTTAAATAATAACAGCACAATATAGATAAGACAAAATATACCAAAAGAAAGAAGGAGATAACTGATGCCAGGCTGAAGATAAATATCGGTTAAAATACCGCAAAGAAAAGGAATAGTTAAACGTAATAGAGGAATATGATTTAAATTATCGGGCATTAAAAGGCGAATTTATAAGTTTTGAACTTAATTAATAACTTCTATTGGTTTTTATTAACTTTGATAAGTTACCTTAATAAACTATTATGAAAAAACTGTTTGTACTACTTAGCATTATTATTTATAGTACAGTTGCTTATTCTCAGGCAGAAGAGCTTTCGGAAGATGGTTATAAAACCTATTACGTGATATTAATTGTGAAAGACGGAGAAGTTAGGAATTCCTTTAAGGAAGGGATGGGGATTAGTGCTAAAATTGACGATAAAACTGTTTCCGGCCGATGGTATTTTAAAGCTGAGCCCGATGTGGTAGTAGTGGTAGGTAAAAAAGGTGAGGTTTTAGGAGAAGTGAAATTGAATGAACAAAAAACCATTAAGTTGGAAACTAGTGAGCCACGAGGTGGAGGCGGAGGTGTTAGTTTTGGAATTGGTATAGGTCCTGTTGGTGTTTCTACAGGTGGAGGCGGAGGTGGTCCATATTATATCAGTTATAATATGGAACGAAATCAGGCAACTTTTGACCGGCAAAAGGAAACTAAAGAAGAAAAACTAATGAGGGAATACAACGAAAAGAAAGAAATTGAAAGACAGAATAAGGAATTGATGAAACAAGCAAAAAAAGCTAAAAGAAAGAATAAATGAGAAAGCTATTTTTTATACTCCTTCTCTCTCCGTTCTTCGTTTTTTCGCAACATACTGACGAAAAAATAAAAGCTCTTCAACTCAGGGTAGATTCTTTTGAACAGCAGAAAGAAGCTGTGCTGGAAAACATCGAAGATTTAAAACTACAAAAAATTAGAGAGGACTTAGTAAAAGTAGGTTTGCCTGAGCAAAAAGCAGGAGAAGAGGTGATTTCTCATTTAGCTTACAGTCTGGTTTATTCCGAGCCTCACGAACAAGCTAAATGGGTTGCTCATATTATTATTCCTGACATTATTGATGGAAAAGTGAAGAGGAGTAATAATTTTAGGCCCGATTCTTTAATCAAAACAGGAAGTGCAATAGAAAAGGATTATTTCATCAAAAAATTAAAAGAGGGTACAAAAGGCAAATATAAA
>CAYRAD010000261.1:0-4404 GCA_964422135.1 uncultured Vicingus sp. | reverse complement strand
CAAATGAATAATTTGTTTGTCATTTTTACGAATTTCAATTGTAGGGCTCACAAAACAGTTAATGGTAATTACTCCACAGTTTAAAAACAACTTAGAAACCTCAGCAATTCGTCTGATGTTTTCATCTCTATCAGCTTCACTAAAACCTAAATTATTGTTGATGCCAACCCGTACATTATCACCATCTAATAGTTGAGTTAAAAACCCCAGGTCTCTTAATTTTTTCTCTAATGCAATAGCTATGGTTGTTTTTCCTGAACCTGATAAACCTGTCATCCAAAGTACTTTGGCATGTTGCTTTAAAAACTGCTCTTTTTCTTTTCTTCCTAGAATAGAATCAAAAACAGGATGAATATTTTCAGATTTTTCATTCATTGCATTACAAAAATACCTATTTATAGAGAAGAATTAAAGGAATTGTTTTCATTATAATAAATCTACCTAAATCATACTTGTTTTACTTATCTTTGACCCTCATTTATTTACTATGACTAAAACAAAATCTGTTTATCAAAATAGTACCTCTCCAGTTGTAGATCAAGTTGGTATTATTGATAGAATTGAACGTATTACTAAAAGAAGTATTAAGAGTGAAGCTAAAATGCAAGGGTTAAAGATGGCCCTTAATATGATAGATTTAACAACTTTAGAAGGAGCTGATACTGATAAAAAAGTAATACAATTGTGCAACAAAGCACAACATTTACATGATGCTCATCCTAATTTACCAACCGTTGCTGCTGTTTGTGTTTACCCTAATTTCGTCAAAACTGCTAAAGCATGCTTGGTTGGATCAGGTATTAACGTAGCTTCTGTTGCAACAACATTTCCAAGCGGACATTCTAGTTTAGAAGTAAAATTATTAGATGTAAAAATTGCAACTGATGCAGGAGCTGAAGAAATTGATATGGTATTTAGCAGAGGGAAATTTCATGAAGGAGATTACAATTTTGTTTTTGATGAAATTGCAACCATTAAAGAAGCATGTGGCAATTCCCGGCTTAAAGTAATATTAGAAACAGGTGAATTAGGGACATTTGATAAAGTTCGTAGAGCGAGTGATATTGCTATTGCAGCTGGTGCCGATTTTATTAAAACTTCAACAGGAAAAATTTCTCCTGCTGCTAATTTACCTATTGCTTTGGTGATGTTAGAAGCGATAAAAGATCATTATTATAAAACAGGAATTCAAGTAGGAATGAAGCCTGCTGGCGGAATCTCCAACTCCAAATTGGCGTTACAATATTTATTATTGGTTAAAGAAACCTTAGGCAAAGATTGGCTGAATAACAAATGGTTCCGATTTGGAGCAAGCAGTTTAGCTAACGACATTTTAATGCAAATTGTAAAACAAGATACAGGAATTTACCAATCGAAAGATTATTTTTCAAAAGATTAAAAAATGGCTAAAAAAGAAATTAAAATAAATTTTGACACGGGCTGGGATATAGCTCCAGCTCCTGAAAGTACTGGTCACATCCAACTAAACGAGCAATACGAATTGTTTATTGACGGTAAATGGGTAAAACCATCTTCCGGAAACTATTTTCCAACCATCAATCCGGCAACTGAAGAAAAAATTGCCATGATTGCAGAAGCCAATGAGAAGGATGTTAATAAAGCAGTAAAAGCAGCCCGAAAAGCCTATACCAATGTATGGAGTAAAATGCCTGCTAAAGAAAGAGGAAAATACATTTATCGAATCGCCAGATTAATTCAAGAAAAAGCAAGAGAATTTGCTGTGATTGAAACCGTGGATGGAGGAAAACCAATCAGAGAATCTCGTGATATTGACATTCCGTTAGCCGCTGCACACTTTTTTTATTATGCAGGTTGGGCAGATAAATTAGATTATGCTTTCCCTAATAGAAAACCTCAATCATTAGGAGTTGCAGGACAAATTACTCCTTGGAACTTTCCTTTATTAATGGCTGCTTGGAAAATTGCTCCAGCATTGGCCACAGGAAATACCGTGGTGTTAAAACCTGCCGAAACAACATCTTTAACAGCACTAAAATTAGCAGAAATCATTCAAGAAGCTGATTTGCCTGATGGTGTTGTTAACATTATTACGGGTGCAGGAGCAACAGGTGCTGCAATTGTCAATCATGATGATATTGATAAAATTGCTTTTACAGGCTCAACTGGCGTTGGAAAAATTATTCAAAATGCCATTGCTGGAACACACAAAAAAGCAACGTTAGAATTGGGAGGAAAAGCTGCCAACATTATTTTTGAAGATGCTGCCTTAGACCAAGCAGTTGAAGGTATAATTAACGGAATTTATTTTAACCAGGGTCATGTTTGTTGTGCGGGTTCTCGTTTGTTTGTGCAAGAATCGGTTTATGATTTGGCATTAAGAAAACTCAAAGACAGGATGGAATCATTGATTGTTGGGAATCCATTAGATAAAAACACAGATATTGGAGCAATTAATTCTCTGAAACAATTAACCACTATCAATAAATATCTAAAAATTGGGAAAAGTGAAGGTGGTGAAATGTATCAATCTAATTGCAACCTTCCAAAGAAAGGATTTTGGTGCAAACCTACTTTATTTACCAATGTTTCGCAATCAAACAGAATTGTACAAGAAGAAATTTTTGGGCCGGTGTTAGCCATTCAAACATTTAGAACTGTTGCTGAAGTAATAGAAAAAGCGAACAATACGCCTTATGGATTATCTGCCGGAGTATGGACAGATAAAGGCTCTAAATTATTCAACATGACATCACAATTAAATGCAGGAATTATTTGGGGAAACACTTTTAACAAATTTGACCCAACCTCTCCTTTTGGAGGATATAAAGAAAGTGGCTTTGGTAGAGAGGGTGGTTTACATGGATTAAAACCTTATTTAAAATTTTAACTAATGAGTAGAATTGAAGTTTTGAAAACGTACAAAATATATATCGGTGGTAAATTTCCTAGAACAGAATCAGGAAGATTTTACACAGCTAAAATTGGAGGAAAATCTTTAGGGAATATCTGTCTTTCGTCCAGAAAAGATTTTAGAAATGCAGTGGTGGCTGCTAGAAGTGCTTTTGGTAGCTGGTCTAAGGCTACAGCATATAACCGTAGTCAGGTTTTATATCGAATTGCTGAAATGCTAGAAGGAAGAAAAGCTCAATTTATTGTGGAATTGATACAACAAGGAAGCACTAAAGCCATAGCAGAAAAAGAAGTTAATGCTGCTATCGACAGAATTATTTACTATGCTGGCTGGTGTGATAAATTTACGCAGGTGTTTAGTGCTGTAAACCCTGTTGCCACTTCACATTTTAATTTTACGAATCCCGAACCAACTGGTGTGGTATCGGTTTTTGCTCCTGAAGAAAATAGTTTAATTGGTTTAGTTTCTGTTATCATGCCAATTATAGCTTCAGGAAATACATGTGTGGTTTTAGCTTCAGAAAAATTACCATTGTGTTCTATCACTTTTGCTGAGGTACTTAACTCATCTGATGTTCCGGGTGGAGTTATCAATATATTAACTGGCAAAAGAAAAGAGTTGCTTCCACACATGGCCTCACACATGGATGTAAATGCATTAATGTATGCCGGAAAGGATAAAAAACAAATTATAGAAATTCAAAAAACAGCAGTAGATAATTTAAAAAGAGTTGTGGTTAAAGATTTTTCTGATTGTTATTCTGATACACACGAAAGCCTTTATTATATTGAAGACTTTTTAGAAATGAAAACCACCTGGCATCCTATAGAAAAAGTAGGAGCAGCAGGAAGTGGATATTAATTCTTTTTTATCAATCAATCTTTATCTACTTGTAAAACGTATTGTTTAATATTTACTAATTAAATTATAATCTGTGACTAAAGTTTCTATAAAAAGACACATTGCAAAAAGTATAACCTGGAGGCTTGTAGGAACAATAGACACCATGTTGTTTGCCTGGTTTTTATCTGGAAATCCCTTAATGGGAGTTAAAATAGGAGGATATGAATCCATTACTAAAATGATACTGTATTATTTTCATGAAAGGGCATGGTATAGGTATCATTTTAAGGGGGCAGAAGAGCGAAAAGAAAAAACCTCAAGAAAAAGACACTTACTAAAAACGATTACCTGGAGGGCTGTAGGAACTGTTGATACCGTAGCCATCGCCTGGGTTATTTCAGGAAATCCAATGGTTGGTCTTAAACTCGGAGGAGTTGAGGTAATATCTAAAATGATATTGTATTATTTACATGAAAGAGTTTGGTACAGATTTGATTTTGGTATAGAAGAAAAAAGACATCACCATGAATAGAAAAGAATATTTAGTTCAAATAATTAATGCTGCCTTAAAAGGGGGAGAAGAAATTTTAACAGTTTATAATTCTGTCCCGATAGGTGTCGGGATTGCAGTTGAGTATAAAGACGATAAATCGCCATTAACGGAAGCG
>CAYRAD010000260.1:0-4433 GCA_964422135.1 uncultured Vicingus sp. | reverse complement strand
AACTCCAGCTCTAACAGAAGCTATGGCAATGAAAAGAGCAGAAGAAAGGGCTAATAGGGCAGAAGAAATTGAAGCAGCAAAAATAGCATATCAATCAGCGGAGACAGAAAGAGCAAGTCTTCTTGATCAAGCTTCTTCTTTAGCAAGCACTAAACTTAAACTTGATGCACCAGAAATTGGTGATACTTTATTTTTAGTACCAGAGGATAAATCGCAAGTGCCAGAAAATGTTATTATGGCTTATCAAAAAGAAGAAACAATTGATGGAAAGCGCATCAAAAATCTCTACGACTTTGATGGTAACTTATTAAAAGGTAAATTTACTACTTATAAAGGAAAAGATAAACCAAAAGAATTTAGTGGTATTAATGTTAAATTTTCTATTCCAGGAGAAACTGAAGATGATGATCCTACAGAGTTAGAGAGAATGGCAATTGGAAGATTTGAATTTGATGAAGATACAGGTGAATATAAAGTTAATTATTATTATAAAGATGATGAGGGTAACGAACAAGAACTACCGGGCAACGCGGTTATTATATCACGAGAAGGTGATGCATCAACAATTGGTCAAGGTGCAAATGTAAAAGAAGAAAAAGCACTTACGGAACAAGAAATTGCAGGAACAAAATTTATTATGAAGGCTATTGATGCATATAATGTCATAAAAGCATCACCTGGAGCGGTAACTGATGTTGGTGACTTAGCAGTCTTTGCTGACCGTATTATAGCGGATGCAAAAGCATTTATTGCTTTAATGGGCGGAACATATGAAGTTGATGAATCTAAATTAGAAAATTATTTGGAAACTGACTTAGGTATAACATCATCAAAATTAAAATCTGTGTACCTTGATCTTGCTATTTCTCGTGCGGTGTTTGTTGAAGGTGGAACAAGAGTTACAGATCAAGACGTTATTAATCAATTACGAATTATTGGTGCAAGAGCAAAAGCACCGGAAGCTGCTCTCGTTCTATTAAAAGATTTTGTATATGATACAGCTAGAAATTTTTCTATGGAAAATAATATTCGTGCTGAAAAAAATAATTTAATAAGTTCAGTTGATGAAAATTATTTACTTCGAAATTTAACATTACCGTGGAATGATACTGGAACAGGAACAGTTGGAGATGGTAATCAGGATAATAAAACAATTGGTGCCGGAAGTGGAGATGACGTTGAAGCTTTAATAAAAAAAATATTAGAAGAGAAATTAGCAAATGAGTGATAAAACTTTAAATGATAAACAATCGGTTGATCCGCCAGAAAATAATATGCCAAACGTGTTTGGAGTATCTGAAGTTCCTGCATGGTTGACTGGAGAAAAAGCTCAAAAGTTTGTTGAAAATAGTAAAGTAATTGAATCAATGTATGAATCAGGCGGAAGTCCTAGCCCTGAATTAGAAAAATTTCTTCGAAGTCTTGAGACAGAACAAATAGGAAAATTTCATAAAAATGAATTAGATCCTAATAATTTAAGCACTGAATCTTTAAAGTTGTATGCAAATTATCTTGAACAAAAACGACTTAATGAAGCAAGAGCAAAAGAAGAAGATCTTGATTATAGCAGTGGTGTGACAAATAAATTGTTTCGTTATAACCTTGCACGTATGGATACACCAGCTGAAAAAACGGGATATCTAACAAAAACTGTAGGTCAAGAAGGTATTGATTGGGGAACAGATAGAGCAGGACGTTATTATTTAACAGAATCTGGTTTGTCAAATTTAAAAGGTAAAAAAGTTTATTTACCAGAAAACGTTAGAGGCGTAATTATAGATGAATCTAAACCTTTTACTAAAGCAGATTTTGCCGAGTTTGGTGCTTATGCACCGCAGATAATAGGCGGTGTTGGTATGGGTATGCGTTATTCTGGATACGGATTTATACCGGGAATTATTGCATCTGGCATTGGTGAAATGGGAGGCTATCTTGCTGATGAAGCAGTTGAATATTTACAAGGTTATCAAAATCAACCTTTATTTCCAAATCACGAAGGCCAACAATCTGTAATGGGAAGTGCCGCGTGGAATTTTTCTTACGGCGCTGGTGGTGAAGGATTTGTTCGTATGCTCAGACCACTTGGTCGTATGATTACAGATCCACAATCAGGACTTATTGCGTTTAGAGCTAATGCACCATTAAGTGAACAAGCGGCAAAAGCGTTACTATCTGGAAACAGAGATGAAATTTTAAGAGCTTTTCCTGATTTAGAAACAAAATTAAAATCAATACATAATGTATCAGAAAAAGAATTAGAAGCATTAACTAATGCAGCTATTGAACAAATGCGTGTTAAAGTTTTAGGTGGTGCTATTTATAAAGAGCCGGGTAAATATGATTTATATAATGATTATAGCAGTGTAAAAAGTAAACTTGATCCAGCTAAACAAAAAGCGGTAAAAGAAGTTGTTGAAGGACAACCACATTTAGGTGTTGAAGGCGGAGTGCCATCCATATCACAAGCAACACCACGAAATTTACTTGGATACATACAAGGAACATTGGAACGTGTTTTTGGTAATAGTCGAGATAAATTAAATAGAAAGTTTTTAGAAAATAGTATGTTGGTTCTTAAAGCTCGTGCTGCTGGAATGAAGGATAAAGAAATATATAATTATATAAAAAACAGTATGCTTCCAAAAAATAATCCAATGTACATGAGTTCGGCTCAGTTTGGTGAAATGATTTCTAAAAAATTAGGCGGAGAAAAAATGGGATTAACCGCAGCAATAGATTTATCTAATAAAGAAATTAATGGTATATTAAATGAGACTTTAAAATCACTTGATTTAATAAGCGTAGGTAATAAAGATGCATTTGATAATCTTGCATCATCTCTTACATCTGCTAAAACAAAATATAATGTTGATTTTGCTTCTGGTCTTCATAACATAGATAAAATAATTGGAGAAGGAATTTTTGATTCGGCTGCTTTAAAAACAGCTATAAAAGACATAACAGATTTTTTACCGAAAAAAAATATTACAAAAGAAATAACAGAAGATATAGGACCTGGTGCGGGAACAAGAACAAAACCAGTAACTGAAACTGTTCTTGACGATACTATGATTCCAAAAGAAATAATAAATTTTTTTAAAACTATAGAAAATGCAAGTCCTAATATGACTGGAACAAATGTACAGGCGTATGAAACTATTATCAATACTCTTGTTGAAAACCCAAATCTTGTAAAAACAATTCCATATGAAAAAATCGTAGCAATGCAAAATGCAATTGATAATGTATATAATACTGGTATTGCAAAAGCAGGAAGTCTTGCACAAACTACACCCGCAGGAAAAGATGCTCTTAATAATTTAATAAAAATTTTAGAAAATAGAAGTAAAGTAGGAAAGAAAATAGCAAAAATAAATTCAGGAGTAATGTTAAAACTTGCACAATCAGGGCAAGACACTGCATTAATTAGCGCGGATAGTGTTTTTGCTAATATGATTAAAACAGGAGATAGTAAAAGTTTAAATAAATTATTCAGACTTTTAGACCCAAAAGACGCCGCTACATTAAAACTTGGTGCTAGTAATAAAACATTAGCTAATATAATAGAAGCATCAAAAGATGTAAGTGGCACAGTTAATGTAACAAAATTTCTTAACAACTGGCAAAAATTACCAACATCAATTAAAACAACATTATTCCCAATTAATAATTTACAATCAATTAATAATGCAATGTTTAGACTTAATAAGTTTAGTGGCACATTAGATCAAAAAGCTCTAAATGAAATGACTGAAGCATTAGCAAAACAAGACGGCGGAACAGAAATGTTAAGTATTTTAAATAAACATGTAGCTGCAAAAGAAAGTCTTGATAAATTTATGAGTGCGAATTGGAAAAAGATATTAAGTGATGCTGATAATATTCAGTTTGAACAAGCAATTGATCATGTTTTTAAACCAAAAAGCGGACAACTTGTTAGTCAAGTTCTTAAACATTTTGAAGGAAATGAATTTGTAACAAATGCTATTAAAAGTAAAGCAATGGAAAAAATATTACGCGCCAGTGTAGATGCTTCTGATGATTTCAATATCATTTACAGCGGTGTAAATTTAAATAAAACATTAGATAAATATGGAGTTAATACTCTTTATGAAATGTTTGGTAAAAAAATGACTGGTGATTTATTTGACTTTGCAAAACAATTAAATCTTATTTCTCAAGGAAAAAATAAAGGAGCGGGGAGCATTGTCGCAGCTAATCTAGCATTAAGTCCACTTAGACAAGGACCAAGTGCTTTTCAAAAATTACTGGGTTTAGGTTTAATTAGTAAAGTATTAGCTCAACCTGGAGTATTAAAATATCTTGCATTTGGAATGAAAAAAGGACCTCTTGGTTTTGGCAGAGCACAAGCGGAAGCACTAGCAAGGGTAAAAACACAAACAAAAGCGGCCGGGGGCATGGAAAGAAAAGCG
>CAYRAD010000259.1:0-4466 GCA_964422135.1 uncultured Vicingus sp. | reverse complement strand
ACAAATGGTTGTTTTAATACGGTTACTATTACTCTGAACAATCCATTATTATTCAGTGTAAATGTAACAGGCAACAATGTATCCTGCTATGGGGCATGTGATGGTACTGCGATAGCAACGCTTAACAATGGTATTCCAGGCTTCACCTACCTTTGGGATGATCCATCAGGTCAATCTACCGATTCCATCTTTGGTTTATGTGATGATACCGTTAGTGTTAACATTACAGATGCTATGGGATGTGTTGCAAGTGGTAGTGTTATCATAACACAACCAGATTTACTTGTGCTCACAGAAAATCTACATGGTGATGTGAGTTGTGCTGGTGGTAACAATGGATTTTCTAGTGTTAATGTAACAGGAGGCACAGGACCATTTACTTATTTATGGGAATTAGCAGGCGTTCCAATATCAACCAGTCAAACCGCAAACAACTTATTGGTAGGCACATACGTTGTTACAGTTACTGATGCAAATGGTTGTACTGATCAAATTACAGTTGTAATTACAGAACCAATGCCATTGTCTGTTACCACTTCTCCTATTGATGCTGCATGTAATGGTGACAACACAGGAAGTATTTCAACTAATGTGAGTGCAGGAACTCCTCCATATACTTATTTATGGAGTGATAACCAACAAACAGATACTGCTTATAGTTTAGTTGCAGGCACTTATAGCGTTACTGTTACAGATTCTTTAGGTTGTACGCTTACGATAACTAACATTATCGTTAATGAACCTTCCCAGATTGTTTTAGATACCAGCACGGTATCTTCTACCTGTGGACTTAACAATGGTAGTGCTACCGTTATGGTAGGAGGTGGAGTACCAAATTATTCATACCAATGGAACACAACCCCTCAACAAGGTACAATTACTGCAAGCAATATTCCAGCAGGAAGTTACATGGTAGTTGTTACCGATGCTAATGGTTGTCAGGATTCTATTCCTGCCAATGTTATTGACCTTGGTAGTCCAACAGTAACTATTCCTACCAGTACAAATGCTAGTTGTAGCGGTGTTAATGATGGTACTGCTCAATCTACTGTTGTTGGAGGAACACCTGGTTATACTTATGAATGGAATACTACTCCTATTCAAACAACTCCAAATGCCATTAATCTTGCTGGGCAAATAGGTGGACAAACATATAACCTAACGGTGCATGATACCAACGGTTGTGTTTCTTCTTCCTCAGTAACTATTTATGAAAACAGTGCATTAAGTGCTGTAATAAATGCAGATACGAATGTAAGCTGTTTTGGTCTTTCAGATGGAAGTGCCGCAGTGAATGTTGTAGGTGGAGCTGGAGGAACTTATACTTATTCTTGGAACACTACTCCTGTACAAACAACCTCATTGGCAACTGGTTTAGCTGCTGGAACTTACATTGTTAATGTTCAGGATTCCAATTTATGTGGTGCTACAGATACTGTAATTATTACAGAGCCTCTTCTTTTAACAGTTGCTATGGATTCAATAAGTAATTTATTGTGTAACAATGATGGCTCTGGATATATTAATGTTGTGCCTGCTGGAGGAACGTTGCCTATTGTGTCTTATCAATGGACAAACAATGTTAGTAGTGGACCAACTGCTGCAGGCTTAGCAGCTGGTGGATATTTGGTTACAATAACAGATGCAAATGGTTGTACTGCTACCGATAGCAATAATGTTACAGAGCCTAATCAGTTAGTTTTAAGTGGTGATTCTGTGCCTTCTACTTGTGGTTATCTTAATGGATCTGCCACAGTAAACATTGTTACGGGAAGTACTCCTGGGTACACCTATTCTTGGAATACGGTACCTATTCAAAACACACAAACTGCAGATAGTTTAGCTGCTGGCAATTATTTAGTAACTGTCTATGATGCTAATAACTGTTCTATGCAACAAAATGTTACTGTTACAAATATTTCTGGACCTATCATTGATTCTGTAGTAACTACCAATGAAACCTGCTATGGATATGGAGATGGTACTGCTACGGCTTATGTTACAGGAAATGATCCATTTACTTACACTTGGAATCCAAGTAATCAAACAAGTCAGCAAGCTGTAGGATTAGCAGCTTCTCCTCCTGTTTATACAGTTATCGTTACTGATGTTAATGGCTGTCAATCAAGTCCAATGGTTACTCAAATTGTTGCAGCCCCTCAATTAAATGCACTTATTAATTCACTAGATACTATCTGTTATGGTGAAGCCATTCAGTTATTTGCTAATGCAAATGGTGGCACTCAACCTTACAGTGCTTTTAACTGGAGTGGCGGAGTTACAGGAAATACCCAAGGACCTATTTTAGATACACTTACCACTTCAACTACCTATAACATGGCTGTTGTTGACGCAAACAACTGTACTGCTTTTACGCAAAAAACAATTATTGTTAGAGCATTGCCTACATTCTCAGTTGATGATGAAACTATTTGTCAAGGAAATTCAGCTACATTAACCCCTTATAACATGGCTGGAGGAAATTCTAGTAACCCATTTGACTTCTTCTGGTCTGAAATTGATTCTTTAACAGGAGCAACTTCTTCTACAGGTGTAATGAATCCTGTTAGCCCTCTTGTCGTAAGTCCGGGTTCAACAACAGACTACATTGTTTCGGGCAATAATGGATGCCCTTCTGATACCATAGGTGTTACTGTTTTTGTTAGCGATTCAGCCATTGTTCAAATCTCCTCATTCAACAGAGCTGGTTGCCCTGATTTATTGGTGGATTTAGAAGCAAATGCTATAGGTGGCGACACAGGTCTTGTTTATCAATGGGATGTTGATGGAGATGGCATCATCGATATTACATCTGCTGATTCAACAGGATACCTTTACACTAATAGTGGCACTTACGATGTTACGGTGACAGTAACTACTGCAGATGGATGTATATCTTCATTTACAGAAACTGGATGGGTAAATGTTTATCCTGAACCCATTGCAGATTTTACTACTAATCCTAATCCTCCTACTGTAACTCTTTTAAATCCTACGTTTAATTTTATTGATCAATCTTTTGGAACTAATTTAGATTGGCTCTGGACGTTTGGAGATTTAACCTCTGATCTTAACCAAAACCCTTACCATACCTATTTAGATACCGGTTATTATGAAGTTACTTTAGTTGTAACAAATAATCCTTATGGCTGTGTAGATTCAATTAGTAAGCTTGTAAGAGTTAAACCTGATTTCTTCTTCGCTGCGCCAAATGCCTTTACGCCTGATGGAGATGGAATTAATGATGTTTTCTTCCCCGGAGCAATGCTAGGAGCTGATATACACAATTATGACTTCTTTATTTTTGATCGTTGGGGAGAATTAATCTTTGAAGGTCATGACCTTAAAGATGGCTGGGATGGATCTTATAAAGGAACTTTAGTGCAAAATGGTGTTTATGTCTGGTCAATTGATGTGTACGACCTAGAAGGTGTTAAACACAAATATATTGGACACGTTAATGTTATTAGATAAACTATTGCTAATGCTCAATTTATTTCTTTAAAGAAATAAATTGAGCATTTTGTTGACCTACGGTAATCTTACTTCCTGATAACAACGGTAAAGATTACTCTGAAATTGATTATGTTACTATTATAGATTAAATCTACAAGGTAATTTTCTCTTTAAAATTTATTGGTATTTTTTTACTTATTCCTTTAGCTTTTGCCTTAATATCACCTTGAATTCCAAGTTCTATAGAACTTTTAGTTATTAAGCCCATAAGTAAAGGAATTGCTCCAGTACTTATATCCTTAAGATTAGACTGTATAGTAAGTCGATGGATTTTATTAGATTTTTTAGGAAGAACAATTTTCTTTTTGATGTTGGCCATTCCAATTTTTTTCCCTTTAATAAAAAGAACTAAATCAGCATCAACAATGCTAATGTTGTATTTATTTGGATTTTTAACTTGTATCGCAACTTCAACATTGATAGCTTTAGTTGAAATTTCTTTAACATTAATATCAGAAACGTTTACTACTTCAACTTCTTTATATTGAAAACAACTTAGATTAAAAATTGTTAAAATGAAAATTAACGCATATTTACTTTTAATGCCCATAATCAAAAAATATATTATGAAATAATAACTCTAAATTAGTGCTTCTTAAGCATATTTTTTATTGCGAAAATAAGCTATTATAGCAGTAAAAATAATTATTAAAACAGTTATAGGGACAAAAGTAGGAATAGGAACTGGATCACCAGTTGCATAGGAATGTAATCCCGAAAGATAATAATTTACGCCAAAATAAGTCATGATAACAGAACTAAACCCAATAACTGCAGCCAAATTAAATAAAAATTTACCACTTGCTTTTGGAATAAATCTTAAATGAAGAATAATCGCATAAACTAAAACTATTACCAATGCCCAGGTTTCTTTTGGATCCCAGCCCCAATAACGCCCCCAACTTTCATTAGCCCACACTCCTCCTAAACATGATCCTATAGCCTACCAT
>CAYRAD010000258.1:0-4468 GCA_964422135.1 uncultured Vicingus sp. | reverse complement strand
CTCCTGTAGCATATAAACCAGGAACGGTAGTCATTAATTCATAATCAACCCAAAGGCCACCCATAGAATAATGAGAAGCTGGATAAATTTTCATAGGAGTTTTATAAGGATTATCTCCAGTGATATTTTCATACATGTCGAACAAGTTTCCATACCTTTCGGCAACCACTTTTTCTCCAAGTCTTTCAATAGCAGCTGAAAAATCTAAGAAAACTGCGAAACCAGTGGTGTTAACACCATAACCAGCATCACATCTTTCTTTTGCTGCTCTTGAGGCAACATCTCTTGGAACTAAATTTCCAAAAGCAGGGTATCTTCTTTCTAAGTAATAATCCCTGTTTTCTTCTGCAATATCGGTTGGTTTTAAACTTCCTTCACGAATGGCTTTTACATCATCCATATTTTTTGGCACCCAAATTCTACCATCATTTCTTAATGACTCTGACATCAATGTTAATTTACTTTGATGCTCTCCTGAAACAGGAATACATGTTGGGTGAATTTGACAATAAGCAGGATTGGCAAAAAATGCTCCTTTTTTATAGGTTTTCCAAGCTGCAGTTATGTTGCAACCCATAGCATTAGTTGATAAATAAAACACGTTTGCATAACCGCCTGTTGCTAGTACTACTGCGTGAGCACCAAATCGTTGTATTTCTCCAGTAATTAAATTTCTTGTAATAATCCCTCTCGCTTTTCCATCAACAATTACAACATCAAGCATTTCATGACGGTTATAAGGAGTAACTGTCCCAGCTTCTATTTGTCTGTTCATTGAGCTATAAGCTCCTAATAATAATTGTTGACCAGTTGCACCAGAAGCATAAAATGTTCTGGAAACCTGAGCACCACCAAAAGAACGATTGGCTAATGTACCGCCATATTCTCTTGCAAAAGGAACACCTTGAGCAACACATTGATCAATAATGTTTCCACTCAATTGTGCTAAACGATATACATCTTCTTCTCTTCCTCGATAATCTCCACCCTTTACAGTATCATAAAACAAACGGTAATCACTGTCATTATCATTTTGGTAATTTTTAGAAGCGTTAATTCCACCTTGAGCAGCAATAGAGTGAGCTCTTCGTGGGCTATCTTGAAAATAAAAAGCTTTTACGTTGTATCCAGCTTCGCCCAATGTGGCAGCAGCTGAAGCTCCAGCTAAACCAGTACCAACTACAATTATATCTATTTTTCTTCGGTTAGAAGGATTTACTAAATTAGTATGGGCTTTGTAATTGTCCCATTTATCTTTAATGTCACCTTCTGGTATTTTTGCGTCTAATTTTGTCATAATCTTTTAACTAAATAATTAAAGTGAATGGATATAATGCATTAAAGCAATACTTGAAAAGCCTAAAGCAATTATTACACAGAATATTGAGCCAGCAGCTTTAATAATAGGGGTACATTTTTTATGATTTATTCCCATAGATTGAAATGCGGATTGAAAACCATGATTTAAATGAATGCCTAAAACAATAAATGCGAATACATACAAACCAACATATAAAGGGTTAGAAAACACAGCTAACAATAAATCATAATCACTAGTTAAACCACCTAAATCATTAAATTTTATCTCTACAAAAAAATCTTTAATGTGGAGAATTAAAAACAACAACACTAATATTCCTGTAATTATCATACTCCTTGCAGATACAGAAGAATTTTCTCCTGGATTGTTTTTGGCATATTTTATTGGACGGGCAGCATTGTTTTGACTAGTTAATCGAATTCCCATTCCAATATGAATGATAAAACCAGCAGCTAAAACATACTGCATTATTTGAATAAACGGATTGGTAGCCATAAAGTGCGACCCAGCATTAAATAATTCTCTTCCATCCCAGCCTAAGCCTAAACTAAAAAAGTTAATTAATAAATGTATCGTTATAAATGTAATTAAGAATAGCCCCGAGAGCCCCATAACGAACTTTCGTCCTATAGAGTTACTAAAAATTCCTTTGCTCATTGTTGTTGTTTTACGAAAATAAAAAAGAAGTACAAATGTAGAAATAGTTAGACAAGTTACAATGATAAAAATCAGTTTTTATTGGTTTAGAAGATATTGCAAAAAAACGCTGTGAAAAACACAGTAAAACAATAATTCCATCATTTAGTTGAAGAGGAATAAGCAGATATTAATACCTTTGGAAATTACATTTGAAATAAACAATACAAGCATGAATAAATTTATAATTTACGTATTTTCGATTACCTTATTATTGTCTTGTAAGGTTCAGGAAAATGATTACAATACCGTTAATTCTACAACATCATCTACCACCAAAAGCAATAAAATGTATGGGAAAATTATTGTAAAATCTTCGGCTACAAATAATGCAAATACTATGTACGAAATGCCTGAATATTATTTCAACTCTTATGGGGTGGATTATTACATTAAGTTTCAGGAATGTAAGGTAAGCAAAGAAAAAATTATGCAATACCTTAACAAAGAAATAGATATCAGAGGAGAAATTAGAACTGGAAAAACAAAACTATCCAAACAAAAAACGAAAAGCAAAATATCTGATATGGAAACCGAAATGAACTACATCATTATTAATGAAATATTAGAATAAATCTTTATCGATAAGTTTCCGAAAGGCTGTAAACTGAATGAAAGCGTTTATTCTTGTACATGTATTCCTTATCATCAATAAAAAAATGTTCTTTTTCTTTTATGTCCTCTAAATTAATAAGGTCTGATTTTACCGTATGAATACTTCCTTTAGTTTGTCTGGCAAGGTCTAAATACTGAATGTTAACCCTATTTTCTGCTCCACATAAAATAACATGTACCGGTTTTTTAATTTTGATTAAAAATTCATAATCACGCATACTCTCAAAATTATCTGCTACTAAAATAATTTCATCGGCTTTTGGATAATATTTAAGACCTTCTATTATGGCTTCTATGTCATTTTCTAAACGTTCTCCCCCTCCAGAACCATTGTGCATACATATTGTGGCCGTACTGATTACTGAGTCAACACCCATGTTTGGGGTGACATAAACCCCGTGGGTTTCTAGTGGTTTTTTCTTTTTAGATTCTTTGTCATCACCATCATTAAAGAACACAAAATATTTAGCGGAATTATCTACTGTTTGTTCTTTAAGCCAAACCATTACTTGTGCACTATAAGGCGACATACTTCCGGTAACATCAGTAACTACGATAAAGTTTTTCCATTTTTTATTACGCATAAACGCATTAAGCACAGTAGAATCTTTATACAATTGCTGATTGTAAAAAAAATCGGGAGGAGGAACTGGTTTTATGGTGTCTTTCCTCCAAATAGTGTCGTGTAGATAACCTACTTGCTTATCATAGTGAGTTTTTATGTCGAACACCATTTTATTCTCAACACTATCCTGTTTATCGAGGGCAGAGACTATATTTTCCAAATAATCTGCCTCTATAGCTAATGTTTCGGTTGTTGAATTAGGGCGAAAAGTGAGTATGAATCCATGAAACATTTGTTTACATTCGGTTCGTGAATTTCCATTGGTTTGCCCCACCAGTTCAAAATCCCATAACGGATTTTCAAATAAAGAAGGGGTTAATTCTTTTAGCTCTAGCAATCTATTCTCGTTAAGCTTTTTTTGGTTGAAAGTACTTACTGTACGAAATTTGGTATAAACCAATTCCAACTTTATCAGCACTTTTTCGTTAATCATTCTTTTTTGTTCAGGGTTGAGCACTGTATGTTTGGCAAATGGCATGGAAATAAACAGTTGGTTGTTTTTTAATTCAGAAAGCTTAAGTTCTTCAATATAAACAGGGGGAAGATTCACCATTGTTTTAAATGATTGAGCCATTAAAACCTGTGAATAGCAAAAAAGAATCAAAAAATAAAATCTCCGCATTAACCTTGTTTATTTACCTTTGCTAATATACAAACAACTTTAAACCCACCACAATATTGCAAAAAGTAAAAGCTAAAAAACATCTGGGACAACACTTTTTAACGGATTTGAACATAGCCAAAACCATTGTTGATAGCCTTGTTTTACAAGAAAAATACGACAAGGTAATTGAAGTGGGGCCTGGAATGGGTGTATTGACGCAGTATTTGATAGAGAACAAAAACTTCAAAACACTTGTGGGGGATATTGATAGGGAATCCATAGGATTTTTATGTCAAAAATTTCCGACCTTAAAAGGAAATATTGTTTATGGTGACTTTTTACAACTGGATTTAAACGATATTGTTCATGGAAAGTCTTTTGCAGTAATTGGCAATTTCCCCTACAATATTTCTTCTCAAATCTTATTTAAAGTGTTGGATTATAAGAATCAGATTCCTGAAGTGGTTGGTATGTTTCAAAAGGAAGTAGCCGAACGGGTTTCTGCTGGTCCAGGCTCAAAAACCTATGGTATAACCAGCGTATTGTTACAGGCTTTTTACGATATCGAATATTTATTTACGGTTAATGAAGATGTTTTTGACCCACC
>CAYRAD010000257.1:0-4488 GCA_964422135.1 uncultured Vicingus sp. | reverse complement strand
ACGACATACAAAAACATTATGGGATTAACATTAAATTACATATATGGTCAAACCCCTCTGGATGAGGAAGAAAAAGAAAATCTTAAAATAGACACTGTTTCTACCCGATCTGAGTTGGATGTGTTTGAACAAAAAAATATAGAAGAGGCAGTAGCATGGACCTATGGTAAAAAATGGAAGCCCGAAAAAATACTAAGCGAAACCTTTATATGTGAAGTGCATAAAAAAATGTACGGCTCGATTTGGAAATGGGCAGGAAAATATAGAACAAGTGAAAAAAATATTGGAGTAAAGCCTTATTTAATTGCTACAAGTTTAAAACAATTATCAGAAGATACTTTGTTTTGGATAGCAAACAACACTTATCCTCCTGATGAAATAGCTGTTCGTTTTAAACACCGATTGGTAGCAATACATTGTTTTCCAAATGGAAACGGAAGGCACAGCAGGCTGATGGCAGATATTATCATCGAAAAAGTATTCAGCTTACCTGTTTTTAGCTGGGGATCCAATAAATTAAATCAGGAAAATAACAGTAGAAAAGAATACATTAAAGCGGTAAAAGAAGGCGATAATAGCAACATAGCACCACTATTACAGTTTGCAAGAACATAAGAATATGCTAGGTTTCACCTTCCTATCAAATCAGGTATAACTCGTGAATAAAAATTTCCTCATTCATTTCATCCCATGCTCTTGCTAAATCTATTTATATCCCTAACTTTGGGTTTTTTATAAAAAACATGTCGATTACCGAGCAGTTGTATATTGATCTTCTTAAAAAAAATTTAACCGATCTCTTAAATGAAGGAGCCAATCATTATGCTCCTTTTTCTCCAAGAAGTAAAAACCCATTTAAACGAATGGTGTTAAATTACATGATCAATACCTTTGAAAAAAATAAAATAAAAGTAGTTCAGGATGTACCTTTTAATCTGGAGCAAAGAAGTGTTGGAATTGGATGGCCAGCTAATGGATATACCATGACAGGAATGGCACGATTGAATAATGTAGAGTTTTGCATTAACGAAGTACTAGAAAATAATGTTCCCGGTGATTTTATTGAAACAGGTGTTTGGAAAGGTGGAACTTGCATTTTTATGCGAGCAATGTTAAGTGTGAATAATATTACTAATCGTTCTGTTTGGGTGGCTGACTCTTTTCAAGGGCTACCAGAACCTGATGCTGAAAAATATCCCGAAGATGCTGGTGATGATTTGTATTCCATCGAGCAATTAAAGGTTTCTTTAGAAGATGTGAAAACAAATTTTAAAAAGTTTGGGATGTTAGATGACCAGGTGAAGTTTTTAAAAGGATGGTTTAAAGATACGTTACCAACTGCTCCAATAGAAAATTTAGCTGTTATCAGATTAGATGGTGACATGTACGAATCTACCATGGATGGGTTGGTGAATTTATATCACAAATTGTCTCCCGGAGGTTTTATCATTATTGACGATTACGGTGCAATTGAAGCCTGCAAAAAAGCCGTTCACGATTTTAGAAATAAACATGGAATAACCGATGATATTAAAAAAATTGACTGGACAGGTTATTACTGGCAAAAAAAATAACAATTGAAAAATTACTTCATTCATATTGGAATGCCTAGAACGGGAACTACTTTTTTGCAACGAAAAGTTTTCCCGAACATTGAAGGATTTCACTATTACGGCATTCCTTATACTCATTATGCTGAAGCTTTTCACAAAATGATTTACATGGATGATTCGCTTTACAATGAAGAAGAGTTCATTAATGAGATTAACCAATTAGAAGGCGAAAACATTGTGCTCTCTAATGAAAATTTCATAGGACAATCTTTATTTTATCACCATTCAAACAGAAGTAGAATTGCACATCGTTTGCTCAAAGCAATGCCAAATGCCACCATAATTTTATATTTAAGAAACCAAATTGATCTTTTAAAATCCTTGTACCTCATCACCGTAGCATGGAAAGAAAGTAAAAGTCTGGACGAATTTGTCTGGACGAAAAGGAATACTTACACTATAAATGATTACCAAAATGGAAAGCTGAATTACGGAGAGAATGATTCCTATTACAGTACGTTTAATTCGTACGAACATTTGGATGGTTATATCTACAATTCGTTGATAAAGCTGTACAAAGAACTTTTCCCAAAAGTGGAAATCATTCTCTACGAAAATTTTATTACACATCCCGAAAAGGTACAACTCAGATTAGAAGGAATTTTAAATACTTCGTTTAATGAAACGGTAACTACTTCTTTTAAAAATAAGGTAAAACTTAATCAGGGTGTGAACAAACGACAGGCTGCATGGTTAAGTAAGATTAACAAATGGCAGGATGTGGTTGAAGATAGCAATTTTAATTCACGGGCTTTGAACAAGCTGAAACGCTGGGTAAAGAACAACCTAAATTCTGATCAAAAACTGGAGTTCAGTTCTGAAAAAAGAAAGGTAATTGTTGATTTTTATCGCCCTTATAACCAACAACTTGCTAACGATTTTCCTGAGCTGGGATTGGAAAATTATGCTAATGATTACTTGTTATAATTATTGATCCCAAATACCTTTGGCTTTTCCGTTAATAATTTTCCAATATTGGATGGGTTGAAAAATTGCCCGTGGAAATACGCAAATAACCGAAGCCAGAATTACTCCGGCACTTCCCATTCCTAAATTCCGAGCTAAATAAATGGACAAAGGAATATTAACAATACTCACAAAAATCGAATGCCAGAGGCTCAGTTTTATTTTGGAAATTCCACTAAGGAAATTAGCAAATACCATGGTGCTGGTCGTAAACAGCACCCAAAATGCCATAATAGCCGACAATAAAAAGGGAACGAAAACAGCATCTCCAATCCAAAACTTGTAGGCATAATCTGACAATAACAACATCACTACCAATCCTACAAAAACTCCTAACCAAAGCTGGTACACCCTTTTGGTAGCCTGTCTGATCCATGCAAAATCTTTTTTTACATAAGCATCAGTATAAGCTGACCACAAAGGTGCTGTGATAATGGTAAAAACCATAGTTACCACACCAAAATATTTAAAAGCGATGTTATAAGGTGTCACATCCTGCGGGCCTGAAGTTTGCGTTATGATAATGTTGTCGGTCATAAAAACCACTAAAGCCGCTCCCTGCATTATAAAAAACCGAAAGCCCAGATTCATCAATTCTTTAAGGTGCGAAAAATCGACATACTTTAAGGATGGTTTATATTTTTTGTAAGAAGAATTAAAAAACCAGATTCCTGCCAAAAGCGGAACCACTAGGTTGATAATACTAAAAGAAGCTCCCAAATAAAGTAATGAACCCTGAGTAGTTTTCATTAAAACAACAACGGTTATCAGAGAGATTAAACTACCAATAGTATTAACTGCATTGCTCATTGCTGGGCGTTGGTCGGCAATAAAAACAACATTAATCAACTTGATAATGAACTGCAAACAAAAAACGCTGAAAACGATAAAAACCAGTTTTTCCAATTCTTCGATATTGGACGTTGTATTTAGTATCTTACCCCAATCTAAAAAACGATTGACAACAATAAAGATGACAAAAAGAGCCACCGATATAATGGTAATAATAGCGTAAGTAGTGCTGATGTATGTTCTGGCTAAGTCATCTTTATTTTCAGCTTTAGCTGTTGCAAATTTGTTGCGAAGGCCGTTACCCAATCCTATGTCAAAAAAGTTAAACCAAGCAATCACCGACATTAAGGTTATCCAAATACCGTATTGAGTCGGATTCAGGTAATCGATGGTTAAAGGAACCAACAACAAGCTAATGAGCATACTTATTCCCTTTAAAAGAAAAGAAGCTAAAATGTTTTTCTTTGCTTTAACTGAGCGTTGATGTCCGGAAAAAAATTTATTGAACAAACTGTTCATCAAGGCCTATTGAATAATCGTTTAATTAAACTCTTTTTTTGCTCTTCTTCGTAGTAACCGCTTCCATAGCCATATCCGTAGCCGTAGCCATATCCGTATCCATATGCTGAACCACCAGCTTTTACGGCATTAAACAGTACAGAAGAATTTTTTAATTTCCCCTCTTTATAGAGTTGTCCAACATTTAATAAGTAATCTTTTTTTGTAACATTCTGACGAACTACAAAAATTAATGCATCGGCATATTTGTTCAGCAACAGAGCATCGGTAACTAATCCAATAGGAGGAGAATCAATAATAACGGTATCGTATTTCTTTTTCAGGATGTCTATCAGTTCATCCATTTTTTGATTCATTATGAGTTCTGAAGGATTCGGAGGAATTGGCCCTGAGGGGATAACATCCAGATTTTCCACACCTGAAGGTTGAATTATGCTTTCAACACCTTCTACTCCAATCAGGAAGGAACTGATACCTTTATCGTTAGCGATATTAAAATCGTTAACAATTTTTGGTTTTCGTAAATCCAGTCCTAACAGCACCGTTTTATTTCCTGAAGCAGCAATAATAGAAGACAAGCTCATTGGCGTATTGCTGC
>CAYRAD010000256.1:0-4489 GCA_964422135.1 uncultured Vicingus sp. | reverse complement strand
CCTGTTGCATTTAACGTTGTGCTTTGTCCAAGTTCAATAATCACATCTGTTCCACCGTAAATTGAAGGAGAAGCATTTACAACAACAGTTGATGTTGCGGTGTCAGAACCATTGCTATTGGTAACAATTTGCTCAACATTATAATTTCCTGAAGTGTTAAAACATATATTTGGTGGATTCTGATTGGTTGAAGAATTTGGAGTTCCTCCATTAAAAGTCCATAACCACGAAGTAGATCCTGTACTTTGATCGATAAAATCAATACATTCATTTTCACAAATAGTATCATCACTTGCTGCAAAACCTGCAGTTGGTAATGTACAAGAGTTGACATTAATATAATTGACCATTGTTGTGTCATCAGTACCATTAGCATCAGTAACCGTTAACATAACTTGATAACTTCCAGCTGTAGGGTAGCAAATATTTGTTGGATTTTGAACTGTAGAGGTAGCGGTGCTAGAACCTGTAAAACTCCATGACCAATTGGTAATTCCTCCACTTACAGTAGAAGTACTTAAATCAGTAAAGTTGATGCAATCTCCTTCACAAATATTGGTTAAGGAAGCTGTAAAATCAGCAATAGGTTGAGGTAGTGAACAGTTATTAATTGTAATGTTTAGTGTTGCAGTATCAGGACAAGAACCGTTGGTGATGTATGTTACGATATAATTACCAATACCTGTTAAAGCAATATCAACTTGCCCTGTTGCAGCTGTAATTGTACCTCCATTATCGATGGTAAATGTACCTCCGGTAGTACCTGTAATTGTAGGCGTTGGATTTGGGTCTGTAGAGCAAAAGCTATTAGTAGAATAGTTAAAAGCAGCTGTATCAGCAGCATTAACAACTATTGTCATGGTATCAGTATCACCACAAGAACCTGATATAGTATAGGTGATTACATGACTACCAACTCCAGCAGATACAGGGTCAAAAGAAGCACCTGTTACTCCACTTCCAGACCAAACTCCTCCAGGATCAACGGCAGAAAGTGTGATGAAGTTGTTGCTATTAACACAAACTGGAGATACTTGAGTAATTGTTGCATTAGCACCACTGGTTAATGTAATATTAAATGTGCCAGAATTAGGACATGCTCCATTGGTTGTGTAAGTTACTGTATAGCTTCCAGCACCACTTGCTGAAATATTAATTTCTCCCGTTGATGGATTAATGGTTCCTCCATTATTAATGGTATATGTTCCTCCGGAAAGTCCTGTGTTGGTTGGGGTTGGGTTAGGGTCAGTTAAGCAATATGTTCCTTGAGAATAACTGAACCCAACACTATCCAAAGCATTAACAACAATAGTTGTCGTATCTGTATCTCCACAAGCTAATGTATAGGTAATAACAAAACTACCAACTCCAGAGGTTGCTGGATCAAATGTTCCATTGATAGAATCAATAATCCCATTACCACTCCAAATTCCTCCAGGATCTACTGCTATTAAATTCGAAGGAACAGATACCATGTTAATACAAAAAGGACCAACCTGGGTAATTGTTGCATCACAACCACTACAAGGAGATAGTGTACTAATGTCATACATTACTAAGTTATTTCCAAAATTATCGGTAACTTGTACTGTATCAGCACCTACTGGAGGTGTTACCGTAACTCCTGTTCCAAAATTTGACCATCCAGCAGGAGTACTACAATCATTTAATGGAATAGGAAATGGATTAAAACAAGATCCCAATTGCCATGTGCCTCCACATGCTGTACATTCTGCTGAATTGGTAATAGGAGTTGTTGCGGCAGGTACCCATTCATCCCAATTGTAAGGGCCTGTACCACCTGTAACGGTTAGGTCTCCGTTGGTCTCAACACAAACAGTTAATGCAGAGCAATTAATAACTTGGATAACTGTTGAATTAGTTCCACAAGCTAATGTGTACGTAATAGTATAAGTGCCTATTCCAGCAACAGATGGATCAAAAACTCCTGTTCCAGTATTTAAACCAGCAGTAACAGGAGAAGAGCTCCATGTTCCCCCTCCAGTATTTGGAGACATAGTTATAGGAGCATCGCTTGTACATAAAGGATCAACAGGGCAAAAATTAGCATCACAACAAACCAATGCATATTGTCCTGTTGCATTCATGTTAAAAGATTCAATTCTACCAACTCTATTTCCAGCAGCTGTGTTGTTTCCTTCTGCACCTGTTGCAACTACTTCTCCTGTAGAATTTACACTTACATCATAAACAGTAAATGAATTGGTCGTCATTGCCTGACTTAAAATATTTAAGTTTGCATCAAATTTTACAACTCTATCCATAGACCCAGCATAAACATTGCCTGATACGTCCACATCCAAACCACTGCAATGAACAACAATATCACCAAAGATATCGGTATTAGAACTTCCACCTGGTAGGCTAACAGTATTGAGCAAAGCCCCGTTTGTTACATCCCATTGTAAAATTTGATCTCCTTTATGAGTATAGTAATAGTTATCATTTGCTACTAAGGCTTTTAAACCTCCTCCATTTTGACTTTCTGGTAAATAATTTTCACATTTATATGCTAGGTGATGGGTGTTATCTACTTGATAAATAGGTGTATTTGTTGGGCATAATCCAATGTCTTGATTAATTGCTCCAACAGAGTCGTGGGTTAAAAATATATATTTTGCATTTTTTGAAGACGAGATGGATCTAACTTCTTGAGGCGTGTTTCCAAACCCGCTTATATTAACATGTGTAAATTTTTGAGCATTTAAAACACTTCCTGTTGCAACGTCAATATCAAAAATTCCACCATAAAAATCAAAGGATAATATTCCGTTCACCCATGTTCCTCCAACAATTAATTTTGTTTCATCGCAGTTAAAGGTAATAGACCACCATTCTGATTGAAATTCTAAGCCTCCACTTGGAGCTGTTTGCCATACAAAATTTCCAGCATTATCAACTTTATGCATTTCTGCCGAAACTCCAGATGTTACATAGCTTGTTCCACCAGCATCTGTAGCTAATGTTCCCAGCCATACAGAGTTAGTGTCCCAAGGAGTGTTATAAGTCCACTGTAAAGCACCAGCACTATTGTATTTTTTTAGAACCATTGGTGTTTCACCACCTATTACATACACATTTCCAACTCCATCAGTTTCAACTTCCCAAACAGCATTAGATGAATTAAATGTTTCCACAACCATCCATGGATCAATTACAACTTCTTTCGAATTGTCATAATTATCTAATTTAAAAGATAAAATATTATTACTGAATTTGTACTGTGAATTAATCTTTGCTTTAGAGTTGTTATAATATGTGTAGGGTTTGTGTTCGGTAATGTTACCAAGAGAGGAATAAATATTTATTTCTCCATACTGGGTTAAGTTTATAGAGATATTTTCTTGTTTTACATTGGTATGCTCAGTCTTGTATTGCATTTTAATTTGAGAAGGATCAGCTCCGGGATGTAGTATTATACTATATTTAATGCCTCCATTTGGATGGAAGAAGTATTCAACATCTATTTTATCATAAAGATTTTTATATATTATTTTTTCATAACCAGGCACATGGTTTAAGTTTGTTATTTTTTTAGAATGAGAATCTTTCATAGCATAAGAATAATACTCATCTATTTTCCCTTCTGATACTATTTCGACATTTGGATTTGCATCAAGCCATGTAACATGAATTAATTCACTAACATTTGTCCTTTTTGGGGAATTAGGATCTCCTTTTACTCGCTTAGGGTTTCGTATAAATTTATCCAACCTGTAAGTCAATCCTTTTTTTGTAAAAAAGATATAATACGGATTTTGGGCTATGGCATATTCAATTTTGTTAGAAGATTGCCAGTTTCTTCCTTCAAATTGCCCTTCGTTTTTTATAAATGCTTGTTCAGATTCTATTTTTTCAATCCAGTTGTTAGTCTGTCCATTAACAAATAAGGGCACAAAAAATAAAGCGATTAGTAATTTTCTCATGGTATTAAAAATTAAAATTGGACTAAAATTAAACTCCTAAAGATACATAATCAATTTAATTTGTTTTAATATTTAGTATTCTAATTTTAGTGTTTTGTTGAAAAATTAACAATAAAATTACCTCTTGTTACAAATATTAAATTTCGATTGTATTAATTGTATAGGGTTTCTAGTGTATATATTGAAAAGATTGGAATAATTGGGAAATATTTCGACATTGGTGATTTTTCGCTTGAGGACTCATATATATCTGTAATTGAAGCAGTAAAACACGCCTGCTGGAATAATAGCGTTAAACCAAATATTGGATGGATTGATTCTAAGGATTTTGAAAAAGATCCTGATAAAGTCATAGAAATTGTCACCGCTCTTGCCCCTAGTTTTGGTGGTATTAACTTAGAAGATTTTCGAAAACCTGATTGTTATAAAATTGAAGAGGAAGTAAATAAACGTGTTGATATCCCATGTTGGCATGATGATCAATGGGGTACCGCACTGGTAGCCACCTCTGCTTTTCTTAATGCATTAAAAGTTGTAGGTAA
>CAYRAD010000255.1:0-4498 GCA_964422135.1 uncultured Vicingus sp. | reverse complement strand
GAATACGAAAAGTTTATATCTACTGAAGAATATAATAAAATAGGAATAAAAGAAGTAATACTCATAAGAACACCATTATTTATATTATCACTAATACTTCTAAGCACATTAGTAGATAAATTATATTTTTTAATAGCATTATTACTAGGATTCTCATCAATACTGTACACACTATCAATAACGTCACTATTTGCAGAATATATGCACGTACAAAAAAAAGGACAAAAGACAAGTAAATTTATTTCTTTGCCTTCAATGGGAACAATAATAGGACCATTAATAGGAGGACTCATAGCAGTGAACTTTGGATTTTCAACACTATTCATATTAGTATCAATAATAATGTTCATCTCGATAATACCAATAATGTTTGTAAAGAAAAACATGGACCACCCGCATTTTGACTTCAAAGAATTCATGGGATTATTCAAGAAATACAAAAGATTATTATTTTTCCTTAACCTTTACGGAATAAAAGGATTTGTTTTCTACATAGTTTTACCAATAGCAATTTATTTCAACCAAAGAAAGGGGTTGAAAGTAAACGGCTTTGTTTTTAGATTTGGCATTTCTTACACCATTCATAAGAAATGATTGTAAGCCATATTTTTCAGTGTATATTTTGGCAATTACACTTTTTTCAGCGTACTTAAAATGATGAATTACAATACCTTTTGTTGTGCAAAGCATTAGTGAATAAAGAGAATTTTTGCAGCAGCTTTTTGATTGCCATCCGGGCCTCCATTAAAAACCATGTAAACTCCAGTTTGTACTTTGTTGCCATTAAAGTCTTTACCATCCCATATGGCCTGACCACCCAATGATGTGGTTTGATAAACAATATTTCCACTAATATCGGTAATCCTGACATCTGTATCTTTTACCAAACCTCTTATGGCAATAGTACCATTAAAATCAGGTTTCACAGGATTTGGATAAACAAAAATATTACTAAAATCATCTTTTGCCTCTGTGGCAGTTCCTTTGTAGGAAAGAAGACCTTTCTCTGTTCCAAAAAACACTTCACCGGTTTTATCATTAATAACAATGTCGAAGATGTTATTAGAAAATAAAGGACTGTTTTCTGTTGTAAAATGCTCTATTTCTTCAGTTCCATCTTCACTTATTAGAAAAACTCCGGAATTTTGTGTTCCAATCCATTTTCGATTAGCACCATCAACCGCAATTGCAGTAACTGTTTCGGTTTCCAATAGAATTTGAGTTTGACCGTCTTGTTGAATAAAAATTTGTTCGGCTTGAATATCTTCATCAAAAACAGTTGAAGGGTTATAAAAAACACCAATACCTTCATTAGTGCCAACCCATATTTCACCATTTAGGTCTTCTACAATGCACTGAATTTCCGTTCCGGGAATATTATCATTATATGCTTTTCTGTCATCATTATTATTATCTAGAGTGCCATTATCATCAAATACTAGAACCCTATTTTCTTCACTTGATATTATCCATTTATAATTATTTTTATCAATTATCATTTGATGATAATTTTCTGTTGATGAAGTTCCCGGGATTTTAGTGGTTCCTGGAAAAGAATAGTTGTACCAATTATTATTGGGTGTTTTTACAGCTAAAATATTGTCAGTATAAGAACTTGAAATCCATAGATTATTGTCTTTGTCAAATTTTATTGCACCAATTGCTGTACTACCAAAAAAAGTACTATCTAATGGTGAATTTTGTGCATTATAAATATTGGTTACAACTCCGTTGTTAAATTCATACAAGCCACTGCTCCATGAGCCTGCATAAACATTAGAAATATTGTTAGGGTTTATGGCAATACTTACTAAATCGAAAGTTGTATTTCCATCTGCATCTACTAGGTATGATCCTAGATTTCCCCATGTGTTATCTGAAAAATGATTAATTAAATTTTTAGACAAATAAATTCCATACCCTCCTGATACTGTCCATAATTCATTATTTACAAAATCCATAGCAAAAGCATTACTATTAGTTGGTCCATCAGGAACAATTATTTCGTTATCCCAATTATTTATGGTTTTTATTAATCCATGATTATTATCTGCATACCATATAATCCCATCATTATCAATTAGTGCTTCTTCTGCGTTAGCAATGTACCAACCATTTATTGTATAAAGATCTTCTATTTGAGTAAGTGATGCATTATATATTAAAATATTAGACGTAGTAATAAGTAATTTTCCGTTTGAGATATTTATGGTTTTAACATTTAATCCATTAGGTATAAACTTCTGCCACAATCCTAAGTCATTATAATATATGGTGTCACCTTCCCATACAGAAGATTTTGAGGAAGTAAATAATCGGCCGGAAAAAGAAATAATGTTACTATAACTTTGAGTTCCAAGATCTGTTAAAAGTGACCATTCGTTATAATCAATCAAATTAGGGCTATTAATATCGGCAAAATAAATTCCTTGATCTGTAGCGGCATATATGGTATTACCGTCTATAGTTACAGCATTGGTAAACATATAACTTCCTATAGGGCCAAATAAATATGTTTCAGTTATTTCGGGTTTATCAGTGTCTAATACAACAATACCAAACCCTGTTGAAAGATAGGCCAGTTTACCTTTTAGATAGATATGATTGATAGTTTTACTACCTATGATATTACTATTTTTAATAAATGATAGATTTATTATGGATTTATCTTCCTTTATAACATCGATATTTCCATTAGTGTAGGCTATAATTAAGCTGTTATTATAACTATTGAATTGGATTTTATTTACTCCGATATCAGATAAACCATTTACTAAATTGAGTTTTTCGATTGTCATATCTGTTTTATCGTACATAAAGATGCCAGAATTAGCAGCACAATAAACAATGTTATTTCCATAAGTAACAGAAACAGCATCAGAATAGGGTAAATGATCTCTCCAGTCGCCAATAGGAATATCTTGTGAAAATCCAAAAAAACTATAGCAGATGAAAAAGGGCATTATAAATTTTTTCATGGTATAATAAAACATATCCCTTAAACTATTCATGTAAAAGATTATTGTGCAAAAATATAATATATTTGTGACAAAATAATGGTCCCGTAGTTCAACTGAATAGAATATCAGATTTCGGCTCTGAGGGTTGCAGGTTTGAATCCTGCCGGGATCATTTTTTCTTTTTTATAATTTAAATGTTAGATACTTGTATAATCATACCTTGTTATAATGAGTACAATCGAATTTCGAAAAATGAGTTTTTAACATTTTTAGATGCTAATCATAGATATTATTTTCTATTTATTGATGACGGAAGTATGGACAATACGTTTTCACTATTAGAAGAATTATGCTCTAAAAATGAAAGAAGTAGTTGCTATCGATTAGATGAAAACCAAGGTAAAGCAGAGGCTGTAAGGTATGGCATTCAAAAAGCAAAAGAAATAAATACATTTGACTATTATGGCTATTTTGACGCTGATTTAGCTATTCCAATTGAAGAATTAAATAAACTTTACATTCAGCTTAATGAATCTGATAAAATTGAATTTTGTTATTCATCTAAAAATGCAACCCTAAGCAATGAAGTAAGTCAAACTTTTAAGCGGTTTATAGTTGGAAGAATATTAGCAAAAATGGTTAAATTAAGCTTAAAAATTAATGTTTATGACACTCAATGTGGATGTAAGATGATGACAAAAAAAGTGGCAGAAGTAGCTTTTAAAAACAAATTTATTAGTGCCTGGTTATTTGATATTGAAATATTTTGGAGGATTATTATTGCTTTTGGAAACGAATTTATTGTAGTTAATACGAAAGAGATTCCATTAATGAAACTTTACAATAAAGGGAGCTCGAATGTTAGGATATACGATTTAATAAAACTTCCAATGGAGTTTTACTCCATACATCGATTTTATAAAAAAGAATTAATAAAATGATGGCAAATTTCAACGTTAATATTATTGGTTTTTTTCATAGAAATAAGTACTCGATTACATTAGTAGTTGCTATATTATTATGTATGTGGCCTATTAGTTTTTTTTTCTATATCCCAAAATGGGATAATATAAATGGATATTTACCTTATCGATATTTTATTAGCGATTATTTATGGAATGGTCATTTACCATTATGGAATCCGTTTCAAAAATTGGGATATCCTGGTTATTCAGATTTACAAAGCGGATGTTGGAGTCCAATTACATGGATAATTATGTTGTTTGGTAAATATACAATTGGATCACTTATAGTAGAATTATTATCTTATTATTTAATTGCCGGACTTGGTATGTTTAAACTGGCCAATTATTTTTATAACAACCCAAAAACCAGTTTTATTATAGGATTGAGTTACGCATTATCCGGATTTATGGTGGGTTCATCACAATTAATGGTATTTATCATTGGGGTAGCTTGGTTGCCGTGGTGCATTTATGGGTTGTTAAAGGTTTTTGAAACATTTAAAATAAAATATGCTGTAATGACCTCATTTTTTATTGCCATGAGTACTTCTGCAGTAAGCCCGGCATATACAA
>CAYRAD010000254.1:3029-4507 GCA_964422135.1 uncultured Vicingus sp. | reverse complement strand
ACCGGCTTTGGGTGGGAAAGGAATAGCTAAAATACCAACAGAAAAAGGAGATTTTATACTATTTGTACCCAACACTATTAAGGGACAAACCGTTAATGCTCGAATTGTTAAAACAAAAAAGAACTATGCCGAATGTAAATTGGTGGAAGTTATAAAGCCTTCTTCTGATGAATCAAACATTCCGTTTCAGGCTATTTCTGGAGCACCATATGCCACACTCCCTATTGCTTTACAAAAGGAACAAAAAAAATCACAAGCATTACAATTGTACCAACGAATTGGAAAAATTGAGAACATCGAATCGGTTTTTGACGAATACATCGAATCTCCCGAAGTTTGGCACTACCGAAATAAAATGGAATATGCTTTTAGTGCAATTGGATATGATGTAGAAAAAAAGGAAGAATTTGATGGTTTTGCCTTAGGCTTCAAAAAAAGAGGAACTTGGTGGATAGTTGAAAATCTGGAAAAAGACAGCGGTTTATTTGATGCTGAATTCGAAAACAAGCTAAAACTCATTCGTCAATTTTGCGAAAAAAGTGGACTACCCGCTTGGCACCCACCAAAAAAAGAAGGTTTTTTTAGGTATTTAGTGGTTAGGAAAAGTTATTTGACCGATCAATTTTTAATAAAGCTGGTTACTAGTAGTGATGGTATGAAGAATTTTGACTTCAATGGATTTGCTGCTCTAGTTTGTGATTTATTTAAAGACCGTTTAGCTGGATTGTTACATACCGTAAATGATGATATTGGAGACAATTCTCAATCAAGACATGGTCATGAAACAATTTTATTTGGTAAAAATGTAATTAAAGAAGAACTTTTAGGTTTAACTTTTGAAATAAGCATGCAAAGCTTTTTTCAGACTAATCCAAAATGTGCTGAATTATTGTACCAAAAAGCCATAGATTATGTTTTTGAAAACAATGATAGCATCAATAATGAATCTATTATTATGGACTTGTTTTGTGGTACTGGAACCATCGGTCAACTAATTGCTTCTAAAACTAACAGTAAGGTTATTGGCGTTGATATTGTTGAAGATGCTATCCAAAATGCCAAAAAAAATGCTATAACCAACAACATTGATAACATTGAATTTTATGCAGCTGATGTTAATAAATTTTTATACGAATATCCTCAATATAAATATAAAATAGACACCATTATTTTAGACCCTCCACGTGCTGGAATATCTAAAAAAGCATTAAACCGCGTTATTGAATTAAATGCTCAACAAATTGTTTATGTAAGCTGTAATCCTTCAACTCAAGCAAGAGATATGGAAGTATTATTTGAAGCTAATTATGAATTAAAAAAGCTAAGTTTAGTAGATCAATTTCCACATACAGCTCATATTGAAGCAGTGGCTTTATTTGTAAAAAGTTGAAAGTAACAAGTTGAAAGTGACAAGTTGAAAGTGACAAGTAGTAAAAAAACTTTTACCCTTTAACTTTATACTTTATAAACATTTAACT
>CAYRAD010000254.1:0-2929 GCA_964422135.1 uncultured Vicingus sp. | reverse complement strand
AACTAATCAAAATGAAAGAAGAAATTCAAAAATGTATCAAGGTTTTAAATGATGGGGGAATCATTCTCTATCCTACAGATACGGTATGGGGAATTGGCTGCGATGCTACAAATGAAGAAGCTGTAAAAAGAGTATATAAATTCAAACAAAGAGAAGATTCTAAAAATATGATTGTATTAGTTGCTAATGATGGAATGCTCGAAAAGTATGTAAAAGAAGTGCCCGAATTAGCATGGGACATTATTGATATTGCAGAAAAACCAACCACCATCATTTATGAAAATGGTAAAAATTTAGCTAAAAACGTATTGGCTGAAAATGGGAGTATTGCTATTAGGTTGATTAAAGAAGGTTTTGCTCACCAATTAGCATTTAATTTTAGGAAACCTATTGTTTCAACTTCAGCAAACATTAGCGAAACTCCTACCCCACTTTCTTTTGATGAGGTATCTAATGAAATAAAAGAACATGTAGATTTTATCGCTGATTCAAAATTTGATACAGGAAATAAACAACCTTCTTCAATTTTAAAATTAGGAATTAAAGGTGACGTTGAAATTATAAGGAACTAACATTTTAGTTGTTGTAATTTTATTTTTTACTACGTATTTTTACTTAAAATCAATAAATATATACTGTTTTATGCAACATACTTAATTCATAAATCGTAAAATTGTTTTATATTTAGGATAAAGATTATTTTCAATGAAAAAAACTACCTTTTTATTAACCTTAGTTTTTCTTTTAACTATTCACTCTAATTTTGCCGCCAATCGTTATTGGGTTGCTGGTTCCGCAAGTAATTGGAACAATACCGCTAACTGGTCTGCTACTAATGGTGGTGTTGGAGGAGCTTCTGTACCAATAGCAACTGATGATGTTTTTTTTAACAATAATGGTCTTGGTAATTGCACAATAGATATTGCTGCTACAATTGACGCCATTAATATTGCTTCCACTTATACTGGAATAATTGATTTAAGTGGTAATACATTTTCAATCACAGGAGCTGTTAATAATGATTTTACTGGCGGAACAATTAATGATACACCTGGAACAAGCTCTATCACTATTAATTCTACTGCACGAACTAGATTTTTAGGAACTACTTTTGGAGCTATTGTTAATGCCTCATCTGGAAGATTGTATTTAAATGGAAGTATTTTTAATGCGGCTTCTACTTTTACAAAAACAGGCACTGGTAATGATTATGGAACTGGAGGTAATACTTTTAATGGAGCTGTATCTTTAACTAATTCAGGTACTAATTATTTTTTATTAGGAAATACCAATCCCGATATATTTAATGCTGATTTAACAATTAATAACACAGGTACTAGTTTAATTTATTTAGCTCACAATAGTGCTGGAAATCAATTTAATGGTAACATAATTTTAAATTCTACAGCTGGAAATGGTATTCGTTTTGGATATAATACAGGTACTTCAACTTTAGCTGCTACAAAAACCGTTTCAATTGGAGGTAGTGGATTTTCATCAGGTTCACTTAGAATAAGAGGATTTACACAAAGTGGAGCTACTGCTCAAGCATTGACTTTAACAGGAAGTACTTCTTTATACTTAGAACAAAATTCAACTTGGAATGGGAATGTCAATTTTGTAGCACCTCGCATATTTGTGAAACAAAATACATTTAATGGAACTGCATCGATTACTAAAACTGGTGCCTCTAATGATGGTAATTATGGAGGAAATGTATTTAATTCTACTGCATCTATCATTAATAATGGTAGTGGTCATATTTATTTTGCCCAAACTAGTCCTGATACTTTTAATGGTGATGTAACTTTAATTGTTGGAGGAACTGGAAGATTATATATGGCAAATACAGCTGTAGGTAATACATTTAATGGTAATATCTTTTTAAACTATATTACCAATCAAAACATATATATAGGCAATAGTTCTGGAACAAGTACGTTAGCAAATGGAAAAACTATAAGTGTTAGTGGATTTGGAGCTTCAGGCACAGGAAATTTATATCTAGAAGAATTTACTCAACTAGGAGCTACTGCTCAGGGAATAGCTTTAGGAGGAAACGGAACTTCTATCTTGTCAATAGGTCCTAATTCTACTTTCAATGCTGATATTTTTACTTCCTCACCAGGGTTATTAGTTAGCCAATCAACTTTTAATGGTATCGTTAATTTTGATAAAACTGGAACTTCCGGCAACACTTCTTATGGTGGAAACACTTATAATGTAGCAACAACAATAACCAATAGCGGATCAAATTATTTAAGATTAGCTGGAACATTAGGAAACACCTATAATTCAACTTTAACTTTCAGTTCTACTGGGTCTAGTTTAATTGAACCTGCAAGAGTTGGCAACTCTTCTTTTAATGATAACATTACTTTTACTTCAACTGGTACTTCAACTGGAATACGTTTTTGTAATGGTGGTGGAACTGCTGTTCTTGCTGCTACGAAAACTGTAAACATTGGTGGTAGTGGTTTTTCTACCGGGGAACTTAGATTTAGAAATTTTACGCAAACAGGAAATACTATTCAAGCATTAACTTTAACAGGCACAGGTTATCTATATAATTATGATGCTAACTGGGGTGGTGATGTTACTTTTATTGCACCAAGACATACTACTAGAGGTACGATTTATAATAGAACCGCTTATTTAGAAAAATCAGGAGCAACCAATGATTATTCTGTTGGAGGAAACACATTTTCTATGAATGTTGATTTTGTTAACAGTGGTAGTGGTTATCTTAGACTTGGAAATGGAACATTCGATACTTATTCTTCAAATGTTACTTTAACCAATTCTGGGACTAGTGATATGTATTTTGCTTATAATGGTGCTGGTCATTCTGTTGGCGGAAACTTAATAACCACAAATTCAGCCACAGGTACTACTAATGGTATTTACATCGGGTCAGGAGCTACTTCTA
>CAYRAD010000253.1:0-4544 GCA_964422135.1 uncultured Vicingus sp. | reverse complement strand
TGTTCCAAAGTCTGAGACTTTTCGCACAGAACCTTCTGCTCAGTTCACGCTGGTTGTATGGCACCTAAAGATTTAATGTAAACAAAGCCACAGTTAAGGAATTATGACAAATCAAGATATATTAAAACAAGTATTAAAAGATTCAAATTATGACCTTTCTCTTTTTGATGATTCAGCATTAGTTGAACTTCGTAGAAAAGTTGTAATAAAGGAAGTTCGTGGTAAGGAAAAACCTTATGTAAAATGCCTGAAACGAGATAAAGACATTTTACTAAAACCAGAAGAAATCGTAAGACAATTATATTTAGACAAACTCATCAACCATTACGGTTATCCACTTGACAGAATAACAGTTGAACATCCTGTTGCATTTGGAACAGAAACCAAGTTTGCGGATATTGTTATTTTCGACATTGATGACGGAACCGTTGAATACATCATTGTTGAGTTAAAAAAACCAAAATTCAAAGACGGTAAAGAACAATTAAAATCATATTGTAATGCAACTGGTTCGCCTATTGGTGTTTGGACGAATGGTGCTCAAATTGCACACTATAACCGTAAAGACCCTAACTATTTTGAAGATATTACCGACATTCCCAAAGATGACCAAACGCTTGCAGATATTCTTCAAGAAAGTTTCACACTAAAAGACTTAATTCTACGAGACAAAATTGCAAATGATGGTTTGACTTTAAAACAAATCATCAAAGATATGGAAGATGAAGTCCTTGCCAACGCCGGGGTAGATGTATTTGAAGAAGTGTTTAAACTCATTTTCACTAAACTTTTTGATGAAGTCAAAAGTAGCAGAGACAAAGGGGTAATAAATTATTTTTTAGAAACAAAAAAATTGAAAATTTCCGAACCGTCAACTGGTCAGATAGATTATGAAAAAGTGTTGGAAGCGGTCAGCCTAATTGATGATTCTGCTTTCAGAAAAGTTGAATTCAGGAATACCGGTCAGTCAGAAAATCAATTAAACAAAAATATCCAACGACTTTTCAACGAAGCAAAAGAAAAATGGCACGGTGTTTTTCCTGAAGGTAGTAAAATCGATTTAACACCATCTCACCTTTCAATTTGTGTTTCAAGTTTACAAGATGTAAAACTTTTCAATTCCAATTTACAAGTAATTGATGAAGCCTTTGAATATTTGGTAAGTAAATCACAAAAAGGTGAGAAAGGTCAATATTTCACACCACGCCACGTTATTGATATGTGCGTAAAAATGCTCAATCCAAAACGGGGTGAATATATGATTGATTCAGCGGCAGGCTCTTGTGGTTTCCCGGTTCACACTATTTTCCAAATGACAGGACACCTTTTCACAAATCAAGAAATTTCAGAAGAAGAAAAAGACGATGTTCTCAAAGTATTTGGTATTGATTTTGACGAAAAAGTTGTTAGAGTTGCAAGGTGCCTAAATTTGATTGCCGGTGACGGTGAGACAAATGTGTTACATCTTAACACATTGGATTATGAACGATGGAATCAAAGAACTAAAAACGAAGATTGGCTAAATACTTATGGCGCTGGTTGGAATAGACTAAAGCGGAAAAGAAGAAATGGGGAATCAAACAAAGAATTTGGTTTTGATATTTTAATGGCAAATCCGCCTTTTGCAGGCGATATAAAAGAATCCCGAATTATTTCTAAATTCGAACTTGGTAAAAAGGCAAATGGTAAATGGCAATCAAAAGTTGGTAGAGATATTTTATTTATTGAACGGAATTTAGATTTTGTAAAACCTGGTGGTAGATTAGCTATTGTTCTTCCACAAGGTCGGTTCAACAACACAAACGACAAACATATCCGCAATTTTATTTCTGAAAAAGCGAGAATCCTGGCAGTAGTGGGTTTGCAAATGAACACCTTCAAACCACATACCGGAACAAAAACGAGTGTATTATTTCTGCAAAAGTGGGATGATGAACTATGCCCAAAAGTAGATGACTATCCTATCTTTTTTGGTGTTTCTGAAAAACCTGGAAAGGATAATTCTGGTGATTATGTATTTTTAAAAAAAGGTGAAGGTAAAATGAAATTAGATGCGAATGGTCATTTGATAGTAAAACACGATTTGCATAATCACGAAGGTGAATTAAATGATGGTATTGCAGAAGCATTCAAAGAATTTTCTGTAGAAAACAACCTTTCTTTTTGGGGTAATTAAAAGTGCAAGTTTCTATTGTTAACTTTTCAAATTTAGAGCCAGTAATTAAAAGGCTGGACTCTCAATATTATCAAAACAAATACATTATCGCAGATTCTCAAATAGAAGAAAATCAATGGGAATCATTAGAAAATCTTTCTTCAAGTATTAAAAGTTTTGGCGCATATGCCTTATGTAATCTTTTTGGTTATGTAGATGAAGGAATACCATTTTTACGTTGTCAAGATGTCTTTGATGGTTATGTAGATTTTTCAAATTGTTTGAAAATTGATGAATTTGCCAACAAATTATTACATAAATCTGAAATATATAGCGGTTCAATATTACTAACTATGTCTGGCACTGTAGGTAATGCTGCAATAGCCGATGAAAATTGGGATTATCCAATAAACTCAAACCAAGATATTGCAAAAATAGTAACAAACGGTGAGATTGATCCTTATTATTTAACGGTATTTTTGAATTCAAAATTTGGGAAACTACAAACTGAAAGATTACCAATTGGAAGTATTCAACAACATATTTTTTTATGGCAATTAGCAAATTTAAAAATACCAATTTTTAGTAATGATTTTTCAGTTTTAATATCCAATATTTACAAATCATCTTTAACAAATTTAAATTTTTCAGCATCAATATATAGTGAAGTTGAAAATATTATTATTAATGAATTGGATCTTATCAATTGGAATCCTTCACACCAATTAGGTTTTACTAAAAATTTCTCTGACACTCAAACATCAGAACGCTTTGATGCAGAATATTTCCAACCCAAATATGATGACCTTTTAAAACATATTAAAAAATACAGCGGTGGCTTTGATACTTTAGAAAATTTGGTAAATATAAAAAAATGTATTGAACCCGGTAGTTCTGCCTACCAAGAAAATGGTATTCCATTTATAAGAGTGAGTAATTTATCAAAATCTGAAATTTCATATTCAGACCCAAAATATATTTCTGAAAATTTATATTCCGAATTAATTACGCATCAACCAAAACAAGGTGAAATACTTTTATCGAAAGATGCTACTCCGGGCATTGCTTATTATTTAGACAAAAAGCCTATTAAAATGATTCCTTCAAGCGGAATTTTAAGATTAACAGTCAAAGATGAAGAAAAAATAAAACCTGAATATTTAACATTAGTTTTGAATTCAATATTGGTACAACAACAAATGTTAAGAGATGCTGGTGGTTCGATCATAGTTCATTGGCGACCAGACCAGATTAAAGCAACTTTGATTCCAATATTGGATGATGATAAACAAATTGAAATTCAGGTTAAACTACAAGAATCGTTTGATTGCAGAGCAAAATCAAAAGCACTAATTGAAATTGCCAAGCGTGGTGTAGAAATGGTGATTGAGCAAGACGAAACCACCGCAGAAAATTGGATAAATGAAGAAGTGGCAAAATTGGGTGTAGAATTGAATGACTGATATTGACAGAAAAGATTTTCTATTCAAAGAAATTGAAATCATTCAATCAATTATACGACGGATGGCTTTTAATTCGTTTCTGATTAAAGGCTGGACTCTCACTTTAGTAATTGCATCACTTTTACTCAATCACGATTTTGAAGAAAAATGGCTTGGGTTTATTCCTTTGCTCATTTTTTGGTTTTTAGATGCCTATTATCTTCGTCAGGAAAAACTTTTTCGCAAACTCCACATTTGGACAAAAGATAATCGGTTACAGACGAATGATTTAATTTTTGATACGAATGTTGAAGAAAGGTTTGGCGATGATGTGAAATTCAATCGAGTGTTTCGTTCAAAAACCATCGCAACATTTTATTCTTCAATCGGGGTTGTCGTTTGTGTTTACATTTTAATTATGGAAGGAAAATTATGAAAAAAGTGTTCGTCAGTTTTGACTATGATAACGATAAGGCTCTGCGAGAATTTATTGTCGGTCAATCAAAGTTACCAGATTCTCCATTTGAAATATCAGATTGGTCAATGAAAGAAGCGGCGCCTGAAAGAGATTGGGAAGCAAAAGCAAAATTTCGTATTTCACGTGTAGATTTGGTTATCGTAATGGTAGGTCCTTCAACTTATAGAGCAAGTGGTGTTTTAAAAGAAGTGGCTTTTGCTAATGATTTTAATGTTCCTATTTTTCAAGTTATTGGATACAGAGATGGCAATTATACCCGTGTTCCAAATGCAGGCGTTCTTTATAAGTGGAATTGGGAAAACTTAAAGAAGATATTTTCTTGATTGTGGCTGTGAATGGTGCCATACAACCCCCGCTCAACCTGACACAAAAACTTGGCAGCGTTATTATGCAAATTCAAAGTTTTTTGGTAGTGATAAAGTCCGTAGTAAACAAAAGTTTAGACAAGTTTGTGCAGGTTACTTTATTC
>CAYRAD010000252.1:0-4550 GCA_964422135.1 uncultured Vicingus sp. | reverse complement strand
AAGAGTTAGTCAGCACCACTACTACTTCCCATATCTCGCAGCGTTATTTGTCGAGCTATATCTTCTGCGGCTTCCAGATTAACGTCCAAGGCATTTTCTTCCTGAGTTTTGTCTTTCTTTTTACCTCTTTGTCCACTGTTTACATCAATAACATGCATGGCCTCGGTATGCTCTATAATCAGGTAAACACCTGTTTTAAGTGTAACATTTTTACCAAATGAAGCTTTAATTTGTTTTGCTATCCCGAAATTTTCAAATATGGATACATTTCCGGAATAGTATTTTAAAATTTCTTCCTTATCGGGTGCTATAGATTTTAGATAAACTTTTAACTCATTGTATAAAGCTTCATCGTTAATGTGGATTTTACTAAAATTTTTATTCAATAAATCCCTCAACAAAGCTGATGTTCTGTTTAACTCACCCAGTACTTTTTTAGGAGCATGGGCATTCTTCAAAGATTTAAAACACAAAGTCCATCGATTAACCAAATCGTTCATGTCTGCATGCAAATCAGCCACTTTCTTGTTCTGTGCAACAGTTCTGATAATTACGCCAAAACCTTTAGGTTTAATACTTTGTATTAATCGCACCAAACGGTCTTTTTCTTTAGAATTCTTTATTTTTTGTGAAACAGAAACTTTATCGGAGAAAGGAACCAAAACCAAATATCTTCCGGCTAAGGAAATCTCTGAACTTAATCTTGGACCTTTGGTAGAGATAGGTTCTTTAGCAATTTGAACTAAAATTTGTTGATTGGAAGAAAGTACTTTCTCAATCTTTCCTTTCTTGTCGATTTCAGGTTCAAACTTAAAATTCAATTCAGGAGTATTGATCTTACCACCAACAACTCCTTTAGTATATTTAAAAAATGATTTGAATTTGGGACCTAAATCCAGATAGTGCAAAAATGCATCTTTTTCGTAACCTACGTTAACGAAAGTAGCATTTAAGCCGGGCATAATTTTTTTAACCTTACCAAGGTATATGTCACCGACAGAAAAATTATTATTGCTTTTTTCTTTGTGAAGCTCGACCAGCTTACTATTCTGGAGGATGGCAATAGTAACTTCTTTAGGTGAAGAATCAATAACAAGTTCTACACTCATATAAAAGTTTTTTTACCAAAACTAAATCCCCTATACCAAATAAGGTCAAAAATATGTACGGGAAGAAAATAAAAGGAAATGTTCCTAAAAGCAGGACGCCAAAAGGAACCTGTAGAAAAAATTATTTTTTCTTTTTGTGCCTGTTTTTTCTCAATCTCTTCTTACGCTTATGCGTTGCCATTTTATGTCTTTTTCTTTTCTTACCGCTTGGCATATCTCTCGATTTTTGTTTTAATATATGTTTAATTTCTTATTTTACGTTTTTTTTCACCTTCTCAACAAATGATTTTGAAGGTTTAAAGGATGGAATGAAATGCTCAGGAATAATAATAGTTGTATTTTTAGAAATGTTTCTTCCTGTTTTTTGTGCTCTTTTCTTTACCACAAAACTTCCAAAACCTCTTAAATAAACATTTTTACCTTCTTCTAGCGATTTTCTCACAGTTTTCATAAATTCTTCAACAGTAGTTTGTACTGCCATTTTCTCTATACCTGTTTTACTTGAAATCTTATTAACTATATCAGCCTTTGTCATTTTATAATATCTTTTTAACTGTTTAAATCTTAATTAATTATATTTTTAAGGGAGGCAAATATACAAGTTTTAATTAATAGAAAGAAAAACATTATATAATTTTAGCTCAAATTAGGAAATTTATAGATTAACTCAATAAAACATGGGGTTTTCAAACAAGCTTATTAATTGGTATCAGGAAAATAAAAGAGATTTACCCTGGAGAAACACGAATGATGCCTACATAATTTGGTTATCTGAAATCATTTTACAGCAAACACGAGTAGATCAGGGATTAGCTTATTTTAACAATTTTATTGAAAAATTTCCTACAGTAAAATCATTGGCTTCTGCCTCCGAAAAAAAAGTGTTAAACCTGTGGCAGGGATTAGGTTACTATTCGAGAGCGAGAAATTTACATTATACAGCAAAATTGATTTGTGATAAATACAATGGCTCATTTCCCAAAAATTATGATGAAATTCTTCAGCTAAAAGGAATCGGAGAATATACAGCCGCAGCAATATCATCGTTCTCCTTTAATTTATGCTACCCAGCCATTGATGGTAATGTATATCGTGTTTTATCCCGTGTTTTTGGGGTTAAGGATGCTATTGATTCTGGAAAAGGAAAGAAAATCTTTAAAAAATTAGCGAAAGAATTAATCGACAAAAAAAATCCTGGAATTTATAATCAAGCCATAATGGAATTTGGAGCCCTGCAATGTAAACCCAAAAGTCCGGATTGTGATTCATGCCCTTTTATTTTAGAATGCTATGCCTATAAAAATAATTTAATTCATTTACTTCCCGTAAAAGATAAAAAAATTAAACAACGGAACCGATATTTCAATTACCTTGTTTTTATTGAGAACGAAAGAATTTATCTGAAACAAAGAAGCGAAAAAGATATATGGATAGGCTTGTACGATTTTCCTTTGATAGAAACAACCCAATCAATCGACACATTTGAAAAACTTAATCCTTCTAATCAAAACAATTACACCCTAAAAGAAAAATCCAATGAATACCTCCATATTCTAAGTCATCAAAGAATTCATGCTACTTTTTGGTTAATTACCGGAAAACCAACCCATAATCAAGGTAATAATTTGATTAAATGCGAATTAGAAGAAATTAACAATTATCCTGTTCCTAAATTGATAGATAATTATCTTAAAACAATAGTATAATTTCTTATTTTTGATTGAAATAATAAAAAGAAATGGCAGGAATAAACAAAGTAATCTTAGTTGGAAATTTAGGTAAAGACCCTGAAGTAAGGTATTTAGAAGGTGGTACAGCAGTCGCTAATTTTCCTATAGCAACATCAGAAACATATAAAGACCGAAAAACTGGTGACCGAAAAACAAGCACAGAATGGCACAATATTGTGTTGTGGAGAGGTTTAGCAGAAATCGCTGAAAAATTTTTAAAGAAAGGAAGTCAGGTTTATATTGAAGGAAAATTAAGAACCAGACAATGGCAGGATAAAGATGGTAACAACCGATATTCTACTGAAGTAGTTGGAGATAACATGCAAATGTTGGGCAAAAAAGATGATTTTAATTCTAATGAAACTACCAACAAGCAATCCTCTAATGTAAACCCAACACCGGAAATTGATAATTCAGTTGACGAAGTTGATGATTTACCTTTTTAATTAATTACAAAATTGGACGATCCTGAACCGTATTTGAATTTAATTTTATTATTAGGTTTATTAAAACCAATCTCAATCGGAGTATTGATTTCATTCCTGATTTTAATTATCCTTTTACTATTTTCTGCCTTTATTTCAGGTTCAGAAGTTGCTTTTTTTTCATTAACACCAAACGAAAAAGAAGTATTAAACTCAAACAGCAATAAACGGTATAACATTATTAAAAAGTTATTGGAAAGCCCTAAAACTTTATTAGCCACAATATTGATTTCCAACAATTTTATCAATGTTGCCATCATCATACTCTCTACTTCTATTATTAACAACATTTTTGATTTTACTGCCATTTCTTTATGGCTAAATTTTAGCATCCAGGTGGTTGGTATCACTTTTATTATTTTATTGTTTGGAGAAGTAATTCCAAAGATATATGCAACCAAACATGCTCTTAATCTGGCAAAGATAATGGCTCACCCCCTTTCTCTGCTCAAGAAACTGTTTAAACCTATATCTTATTTATTAATTTCTTCAACAGGAATAATTGGTAAACGGGTAAAGAGAAAAGGCTTGGATGTTAGTGTTGAAGAACTCTCTCATGCATTGGAGTTAACAGAAGATATTCCTGAGAACAACGATGAACATCGAATTTTAAAAGGTATTGTAAAATTTGGTGAAACCAGTGTAAAACAGGTAATGAAAGCCCGTGTGGATGTAGTATCAATAGAGAAAAGCATCAATTTTAAGGATGTTATCTTCACTATTGTTAATTGCGGACATTCAAGAATTCCAGTATATGAAGAATCTTTTGATAAAATAATCGGTTTACTTTACATTAAAGATTTACTAGCTCACATTAATGAAAATGATAATTACAACTGGACTTCATTAATCCGAAATCCCTTTTTCGTACCTGAAAATAAAAAGCTGGATGATTTACTGAAAGAATTTCAGGAAAAAAAGATTCATCTAGCAATAGTTGTTGATGAGTATGGAGGAACCTCCGGAATTGTAACATTAGAAGATGTACTGGAAGAAATTGTTGGTGAAATAAGTGACGAATTTGATACCGATGATATTGTTTATTCCAAATTAGATGACAATACCTATATTTTTGATGGTAAAACGGGATTAAATAATTTATTTAAAATCTTAAATGTTGAAGATGAGTCGATATTTGATGAAGTGAAAAAAGAGGCAGAAACTTTAGCGGGTTTAGTCATTGAAATTGCAGGAAAAATACCACTGAAAAATGAAAAAATAAACTT
>CAYRAD010000251.1:0-4562 GCA_964422135.1 uncultured Vicingus sp. | reverse complement strand
ACACTGTAGAGGTAATCAGATAGTTAGTCCAGTCCAATACAATCAGAAAACGAATCAATAAAAAAGTTTTAAACTCTTTTATTTTAAGTTCGGCATGGGTATTTAGATTTAAACCGTTTCATTGTAACGATTGGTAGCTTCGAAAATAAAAAATTACTTAAAACAAACTATCCTTGAGGCATTGCCTATAGGAATTCTTTTAATTAAATACTTTTTAGCAATCCTTTTTAATTATAATGTTTCAGGATTTAACAGATAATTGTAATTTTGCGAATTAAATGTTAATTCTTAAAACTGTGAGATTAGGTCAACTAGCAAGACAATTAAACATTAAAACGGATAAAATAGTTTCTTTTTTAAGCAAAGAAAAGCAATGTACCATTGGTGAACATCCAAATACTAAGGTGCCGGATGAATTAGTAGATGTTGTTATAAGTCAATTTGCTCCTCCTGCTGAAGAACCAAAAACAGTTGAGGAAAAACCTAAAGCAGTAGAAGAAAAGAAAGATGAGCCGGTTCAAGTAGAAGTTCCTGCTGAGGAAGAAAAAAAAGAACCTGAGCATATAAGTGCTCCAAGTTTAAAAATTGATGGCCCAAAAGTAGTTGGTAAAATTGACATGCCTGATAAAAAAGATATTCAAGTGGAGGTTGATGGTGTGGTTTACAATCAGGAATTTTTAGATAAAAAGAAAAAAGATGAGCTAGAAGCCGAACGACAAAGGATAGCAGAAGAAAAAGAGCGAAAGAAAAAGGAAGAAAAAGAGAAAAGAGAAAAAGCAATTGAGCAACGTAGGCTTGAGACTGAACGACAAGAAATGCTTAAAAAAGAAGAGCACAATATCTTAACTATTGAAGAAGAAAGGAAAAGAGCAGCTGAGGAAAAAAAGATGAGAGAAAGAGAAGCCCGCCTCGAAAAGAAAAGAAAACAAAAACAAAAAGAATTTTACGCTAAGCAACACGCTGCAAATTTTACACCACCCAAAAAGAAAAAAGAGGATAAACCAAAAGTAGAAGAAGAAGTTAAAGGACAAGAAGTAATTGAGGAAAAACTAAGTCCGGTAAAACGTTTTTTAAAGTGGTTAAATACTTAAATTCTAATTCCCATTAGACAAATATCATCTACCTGTTCAAGGTTTCCCATCCACTTTTTTAATGCCTTGTCAATCAATTCCTGTTGTTGATCCATTTCTTCGTTACAAATTGAAAGTAATAATTTTTTCAAGGAAATGTAGCTGAATTTTTTACCTCCTTTTAATCTACTCTCTTCATCATGTCCACCAAACTGATCGGCATAGCCATCGGAAAAAATATAGATGGTATCTCCTTTATTTAGTTTTAATTCATGAGTTTGAAAGGATTGAGGATTATCCGATTTACCAACAGCTTGTTTTATACCTTTTACTTCAAGTATTTCCTCTTCTCCTTTTTTGATTATCCATAAAGGATTGTTGGCCCCTGCATACTTCAAGCTTCCGTCTTCCAATTTTATACTACACAAGGCAATATCCATCCCATCTTTAATATTACCCATTATATCAACCACCTTAGATTTATTAAGCTGTTTCACAACGATATCACTCGTTTTATTTAATATTTGTCCAGGGTCAGAAATTTTATATTCTCTTATCACCCTATTTAAAGCTGTATAACAAATAACGCTTACCATTGCTCCCGGAACTCCATGTCCGGTACAATCGGCTACAGCAAATAAAACAACATCCCCCTCTGACTCCCCCGAAGGGGAAGAACCAGTTGTTTTATTAGCTACTCCTTTAGAGGGAGTGTAGCTCTCCATCCAGTAAAAATCTCCGGCAACAATGTCTTTGGGTCGATAATAAATAAAACTCTGAGGAAATGATTCTTTAACCAGTTCATTAGCGGGTAAAATAGAATCCTGAATTCTTTTGGCATAAGTTATTGAATCCGTTATTTCCTGATTCTTCTCCTCCACCAACTCTTTTTGGTGAGCAATGATCCGATTCGCCTTTTTTCGTTTTATCATGGTATAAATTAAAAAGAATAGGAAACATATTATTAATGAAAGCACACTATAAACTGCTATTCTTTTTGCCTTCTCCGCAGATAATTCCTTTTTTTGGGCTTTAATCTTTAAATCCTGGATAAGATTATCCTTTTCCAGCATTTCTATTTGTTGCTTTTGTTTTTCAGCCGTATGAACAGATTCAAGATCAGCTATTTCTTTACTCTTTTGAATGGAGAATAAGCTATCTCTTTGCTCGCTATAGCTCCTATAATAATCTAATGCTTTATCGTATTGTTTTAATTTTTCTGATGTTATAGACAGTGAAAGCAACGCCATTACCTCACCTTCTTTGTAAGAAACTTTTTGAGCTATCTCTAATGCTTTCTTTTGATTTTCGAGTGCTTTAGGATATTGTTTTAATTCTTGGTAAATGTTTCCGATATCGGTATAACTCATAGCCATACCCTTCATGTTGTTAAGCTGTTTTCTTATTTCTAGTGCTTTTTCCTGAAATTTTATGGCTTTCTTTAATTCGCCCTGTTCTTTATAAATTGCACCAATATTCCCATAACTGGATGACAAGCCTTTCCAATAATTCAATTTCTGCTTAATCTTCAAGGATTTAAAATTGTATTCCAGTGCTTTGTCATATTCTTTTAAATCGGTATAGATTGATCCGATGTTGTTGTAACTTCCAGCCATCCCCAATGAATCACCAATTTCTATTCGTATAGCCAACGATTTTTCTTGATACTCAATGGCTTTTTCTGTATTCTTTTGAATAGCATGAATGTTCCCAATTCCCATCAAAGCATTAGCTATTCCTGCTTTATCTTTTATTTTTTCTAAAATGGAAAGTGCCTGTAAATAGCTTTGAAGGGTTAAAGCAAAATCTCCCTTAATATAGTACATATTACCTATGTTAAAGTGGCTTTTTACCTGCCCTTTGTAATAATTTATCTTCTCTGCCAACTGTAAAGCAGAATCGGCAAATACTTTAACCTTGTCCATTTCGGAATTACGATATTCCCAGGCTATGGAATTCAGAATATCAACTTGAACACTATCTGCATGTTTTTTTTTCGACTCCTGCAATAAACTATCCAAACGCACAGATTCCTGAGCATAAAACCTCAAACAAGTGATGGTTAGTAGTACAAATACTAAAAGTCGCTTACTTTGCATCCGATGAATATACAAAAATTAATCAATAATTAAATTTTGAAAATGTAAAGTCACATTGAAACCTTTTAATAAATATTAGTTTAAAATCAGTATTTTATCACTTTATTATTTATGAATGTAAAGCTAAAAAAGAATAGGTTGGAATTATAGTGTTCTTTTTCTTTACCAATAAATTGGGATTGTAGGTTATATTTTATTGTGTAATTGAAAAAAAGCCTCAACAATGTTGAGGCTTTTTCACTTCTATGAACAAACTAAAAATATTAATAATTAACCAAAATCATCAAATCTTATATTTTCATCAGGCATTCCAAAATCCTGTCCCATTTTCTGAACTGCTTTATTCATCATAGGTGGACCACAGAAGTACAATTCAATGTCTTCAGGGTTTTCGTGTTTGCTTAAGTATTGGTCTATTACCACATTATGTATAAACCCAACAAAACCATCACCCTCTTTATCATTAATATCTTTCATTATTTTCCAATTATCAGACTCCGAAGGATCTGACAATGCCATATAAAATTTAAAGTTGGGGAAATCTTTTTCTAAATCTCTGAAATAATGAATGTAAAATAATTCAGCTCTTGATCGACCTCCATACCAATAGGAAACTTTACGACCTGTTTTTAGGGTTTTAAATAATTGATATAAGTGAGAACGCATAGGAGCCATTCCTGCACCACCACCTACATATAGCATTTCTTCATCAGAATCATTAATAAAAAATTCCCCATAAGGACCTGATATTGTTGCCTTATCTCCAGGTTTTAGACTAAAGATGTAAGATGATGCAACTCCTGGGTTTACATCCATCCAAGTATTTTTTTCTCTATCAAAAGGAGGGGCTGCAACCCTAACATTTAGCATAACTCTTCTTCCTTCTGCAGGATAAGAGGCCATAGAATAAGCCCTAATCACCTCTTCATCATTTTTCATTACCAAATTACGAAGAGCAAATGGCCCTTCAGCCCAATCTTTTTCAAACTTATCTGGTTCTCCTGGGTGATCTTGAGGGTGTGCTTTAATATCCATGTCAGAAAACTTAACGGTACAGGGTGGAATTTTAATCTGAATATAACCGCCTGCTTTGTAATCCATATCTTCTGGAATCTCCACAATAAATTCTTTAATGTAAGTAGCTAAATTATAATTTGATACTACTGTTGCTTCCCATTCTTTAATTCCTAAAATTTCCTCCCCAATCTCAATCTCCATATCTTCTTTTACTTTTACCTGGCAACCTAAACGCCAATCCGCAGCAATTTCTTTTCGAGAAAAGTTAGGCGCTTCTGTAGGCAAAATGGATCCACCTCCACTATGAACTTGACATTTACATTGAATACAAGTACCCCCTCCACCACATGCTGAAGGCAAAAATATCCCTTTATTA
>CAYRAD010000250.1:2851-4587 GCA_964422135.1 uncultured Vicingus sp. | reverse complement strand
ACTTAAAGCATTAGTCAGGGAGCGTGTCGAGTCTGGACAAGATATGCCCTCTGACTTATTTAACGTGTTCGCAGGAAACCGAACCAAACTAACAAGGAAACAATAAACATGAACGAAGAAAAAAGCGTAATAAAAAAAGAACAAGCTGGCGCTGTCGCAATTGCAAATTTTGAGGCAGACTCTGGCAAAGGATTAGGTAATTTAGGTCAAGAAGATCTAGCATTACCTTTTTTAAAAATACTAGGGCAGCTTTCTCCGGAAGTTAATAAACAGCATGGTAAATACGTCGAAGGTGCAGAACCAGGAATGATTTACAACACTGTAACAGGAGAAGTGCACGATGGTGTAAAAGGACTGAATGTAATTCCATGTCATTATAAATTGGAATATGTAGAATGGAAGGACAGGGGCGAAGGCTCAGGTGCTCCAGTTGCAGTTCATCCTTCATCTAGTGATATCATGACAAGAACAACAAGAGACGGCGGTTATAAAGATAGATTACCAAATGGTAATTATATCGAAAGAACAGCATGTCACTTTGTTATTGTTGGTGGTAAAGCCCCATGTACTGCTTTGATTTCTATGAAATCTACTCAATTAAAAATTAGTAGAAAATGGAATAGTATGATGGCAGGTATTAGATTGAAAGGTAAAAACGGCTTATTTACGCCGGCATCTTTCAGCCACATTTATCAATTAAAAACGACGCAAATGTCGAATGATAAAGGTACGTGGTTTGGTTGGGAAGTTAATAAGGTAGGTCCTGTTGAGGATCCTGCTTTATATAAACAAGCTAAAGCGTTTGCTGAAAACATCTCTAAAGGAGATGTTGAAGTTTCGCATGGTGAACCAACTAAAGCAACAAAACCAGGGATAAAATTATAAACTTCCTCTCGAGGAACAAGGGGCGGTAGCGGGAGACTTAAACCGCCCTGAATAATTTTATGCTGGAAAAGTTTAGAAATATTTTTGAAGGATTAGACTATGCTTACGGAGCTTTCGTTAAGCAAGCTACGAGCCTTCCCGAAGCTAAAACAAAAGGTAAATCTTTTGTTATTAAAAAAACTGTCACTGACACAATCTGGCAAAAACACTTAGATGGAAAAGAACCTCGTTTAGGTATCTTTCCCGTCACTGCAAGAAATTTATGTAAATGGGCATGCATTGATATTGATATATACACTTATGATTATGAATCTCTGTTAAAGAAAATTATCGATAAAAAACTTCCGTTAATTATGTGTCGTTCCAAAAGTGGAGGGGTTCATATATTTTTATTCTCTTTAACATTTGTATCCGCAGAACAAATGCAATATGCAATAAATAACTGTGCGGCTCTATTAGGAGTTCGAGACATTATGGATTGTGTCTATCCAAAACAAACGAAAATTTTAGCTGAACGAGGAGATGTTGGAAACTATTTAAACTTACCTTATTTTAATGCCCAAGACCCTACTTGTTATGCTTATAAAGAAGATTTTACAAAAGCTAGTATTCAAGAATTCTTTGAAATGTATGATAAGAAAGCTTTGAAAGACATTGAAGCCTTCATTAATACAGCGACTCCTTTGCCTAAAAAAATCAATTCAAAAAAATTAAAAGACTCAAATCCATATTTAGAAGCTCCTCCTTGTTTATTAGCTCTTATAGAAGAAAAAATAAAAACAGGTGAAAGAGATGATGCATTATTAAACTTTGGAATTTTTTATAAAAAATCACATGAAGCATTTTTAGAT
>CAYRAD010000250.1:0-2751 GCA_964422135.1 uncultured Vicingus sp. | reverse complement strand
TGCATTATTAAACTTTGGAATTTTTTATAAAAAATCACATGAAGCATTTTTAGATGAACACGGAAAACCACACACTTGGGAAAATTTATTAATAGAAGCAAATCGTAGATATTTTGAACCACCTCTTACACATGACGAAGTAAATAAAACAATTAAAACACTTCAAAGAGACTATAAGTATACGTGTCAAAATCCAGTTATTCGGAGAGTATGCAACCCAAAATTATGTATTACAAGAAAATATGGCATAAGCGCAGGGGAGCAAGTTTCAGAAACTAAAGATGTGTTAGGAGATATAACAGAATACACAAGCAGACCTCCACGATTTTTCTTAGATGTGCAACCAGCAGATCTTGAAAAACCAAGAGTTAGAATTGAAGTAGACTTTAATACACTTCGTAAAAAAGATGCTTTCTATGATGCTGTTGGGAACCAAGCAAGTGTTTGGCTTCCTGAAATGAAGGCCCACATTTATGGGGAACTTATGAAAGAAAAATTTGATAATAGAAATTATGACCAAGCTCCAGAAGAAGCAAGTGAAGATTACGAATTCAAGGAATTATTTAATGAGTTCTTAGAAGCCGTTAATGCATACGACCAGCGAAAATTTTTATTAGATAACGTTAATTATTTTGATCCAAAAACTAATGCTTTAGAATTTAATTTAAATATATTTAATAAATTTTTAAAAGCGAGAGATTATAAAATTTCTAGACCAGCGTTATGTACTAAAATCAGAAGAGTATTAAAAGCAGAAAAAAAGAAGGGGTCAGCCATTTCGCACGACAAAGAAAAAGTATCTGTTGTAACGTGGCGTATAGAAACATACCCACTTAAACCTAATCAACGAACAATTGAAGGTGAGATTGCAGATGATGTTAAAAGGATAAAATTAGATGAATAGAAAATTTATAGTTGGGCCTCCAGGAACAGGGAAGACACGAGATTTAGTAAACCTTTATTACGAAAAAATACAACTCTATCCAATAGAACGAACACAAATTATATCTCATACTAATATTGCAGCTGATGAAATTTGCGAACGAATCTATAATAAAGAAAATGCAAAAAGATATGAACAAAAAAATAATGTTATTATTTGGGATAAATTAGAAGAGAACAAAAAATTATTTCTTTCAGAAAATAAAGAAGATAGACGAGTGGTTTCAACCATATCATACTACTGTAAAGAAAATTTACGTCATCCTCCTATGTTTGACAAAGAAAGTTATATAGAACTTTGTCGTATTCATCCGTTTTTTATGAGGTTCTATAGTAACAAAAAAAGTTTTGATCTCAGAAGTTTATGTAGCAAACATCCTTTTTTTAAAGCAATAGGGTTTGCTGCGGATAATGGACAAACTCTTTCAGGATGGTGGAGAAGTTTACATCTAAGTGATAAACAAAAATACAAATATAGTATTCATGCACTTGAAGAGTTAAATTATTATTATCAAGGATTTAAAAGCGATTACAAAATTAATAAAAAATCTGATAATCTTTTAGACTTTATTGATATTATTGAAAAATTTAATACTAAAGCTTCAACTCCTGAACTAGATCTTTTAATTGTGGATGAAGCACAAGATTGTAGTGTACCACAATTAAAGGCTCTAGAGAAAATGGAAATTAATGTTAAAGAAAGTTATTGGGCCGGTGATCCAGACCAGGCTATCTTTGAGTTTGCCGGAGCTAAACCAAGTTTATTCGCTGAACTAGCACGTAATCCTTTTAAAGAATTAAAAGAAGGTTATCGTTGTCCTAGAGTAATAAATGAATATTGCAAAGAAGTTATAGGTCCTGTGTGGGATAAGTATGAAGGATGGAGAACGTGGGAACCTAGAGAAGAATTAGATATACACGGAAAACGGACAGGCGTAGTTGTAGAAGGAGAAAAGTATAGATTAGAAAACCTAGAACATTGTCCTAAACTTCCTCTTTTAATTGAACGATTATATAGTGGAGAGACCGCTATTTTTTGTTATAGGGCCGAAGGAGATACCTCGGTCAATCCATACAACTCACATGGTTTTAAAATTAGAGGCTCATTAGAAAAAGTTACTAGTTTTTTAAAAAAATATGGTCTCCGATATGCAGAATGGGAAGGAGATCCTAATACAGAAAAGAGTGCGTACGTTCCAAACTGGGAATTAGAATGTCATCGAAATTTTACATTATGGATGGAAGATAAACCAATCCATCTTTCATTGATTGAAAAAATGTTTAAAAAATCAACTTCCACTTTAATTGCCCGTAAAAAAGATGATTTTAATCCTAGAGATCTTAAATCTCATAAATTAATTCAAAAAGAATATACGTTTGATGAATTTGTAAAATTAGGTTTGGTAAATGAAGAAGCCAAACAATACAAAGATTTTTTTGCAGTAAAAATAAAAGATGACGTAGCGCGCAAGCAATATATTCAAAAAACTATGTACCATAAGTTAGATTTGCAGAAAAAAATTAAAATCTTTTATGGTAATATTCATAAAATTAAGGGAAGTGAATTTGATAATTCCATCCTAGACGAGACAATCACAAGAGATGAAAACGAATTTACTAGACGTCGACTACGATACGTGGCGTGTAGTAGAGCAAGAAAGACACTATGGCTATTAAGAACATCAACAGGAAAACAATTATAAGGAGAAAATATGAGTATATACGAAAAACAAATAGGTGGATCTCATTATAAGAAAATGAAGATTCAGCCAAGTACATTTGTTCACGAGAACAAAATGTTATTTGCAG
>CAYRAD010000249.1:3176-4618 GCA_964422135.1 uncultured Vicingus sp. | reverse complement strand
CGTGCAAAATCTAAGAATAGGGAAAAACTCTCCTATTCTATGTGTAGATAATATATTGATAAATGGAAAAGTTTTTAAAGCAAACATTTCTGCTTTGCCATTTGAATTTAAACTCGTTATTTTAGCATGAAATATTTAACAAAATCGATAAAATAGGTTTTAATTACGATAAAAGTTAAAAAATATTTTGAATATCAGATATAAGGTTTTAATATTGCATACTAAATAAATGGGTATAACAAGATAAACTTATGAAACGATTATTTTTCGTACTACTTATTTCTCTTTTTGCATTGCACGTAAATGCTACAGGAGTAATTGTTCTGGAAGGACACTACCAAGGGAAAAACCTATACGTTCAAAATCCCTTTGCCGGTAGTGGAGTTGGTTTTTGTACTTTCGAGGTGACCATAAACGGAGAAGTAACCACCGATGAGGTGAACTCAAGTGCTTTTGAGATTGACTTTGCAAATTTTCAATTAAAGATTGGTGATCCTGTAATTGTTAAAATCAAGCATAAAGATGACTGTAAACCTAAAGTGTTAAATCCTGAAGTATTAAAGCCAAAAAGTACTTTCGATATCGTAAGTATGAAAATTACTAATGATGGTACTTTCGACTGGACAACCAAAGGGGAAACAGGTAAATTAACATTTATCATTGAACAATTTAGATGGAACAAATGGATAAAAGTTGGTGAAGTTGATGGTATGGGTACAGCTGCTGAAAATAATTATCAGTTTAAAATTACTCCTCACTCCGGTGAAAATAAATTCAGGGTAAAACAAATTGATTACTCTGGAAAACCAAGATATTCTCAAGCTTCAAGATTTTTGTCAAAAGTTGGTGAAGTAACTTTTAGCCCTATTAAAGCTAAGGATTTCTTAAACTTTACAGGCGAAACTTTATTTGAAGTTTATGATAGCTATGGTAACATTGTTAAGAAAGGATTTGGTGAAAAAGTAGATGTAACTAATCTTAAAAAAGGCATCTACTATTTGAATTATGACAACAAAACCGATACTTTCGTTAAAAAATAATTCGGTTGCTGAATAATATTCAATCCCGCGTTAATGCGGGATTTTTTTTGCTCAAACATGAATAAAATAGAACACATTGGTATTGCCGTTAGAAATCTGGAAACAGCCAACATCATTTACACAAATATGTTGGGGGAAGCTCCTTATAAATCTGAAACCGTAGAAAGTGAAGGGGTAATCACTTCTTTTTTTAAAGTGGGTGAGAGCAAAATTGAATTATTAGCAGCAACAAATACCAATAGTGCCATTCATCAATTTATTGAAAAGAAAGGGGAAGGTATTCATCACATTGCTTATGCAGTTGATGACATTGTTGTAGAAATGGAAAGGTTAAAAAATGAAGGTTTTGTAGTGTTGAATGATGAGCCAAAAAAAGGAGCTGACAATAAACTAGTTTGCTTT
>CAYRAD010000249.1:0-3076 GCA_964422135.1 uncultured Vicingus sp. | reverse complement strand
AAATTGTTGGTTTTATATTCTTCCACCGTTAAGCCATAATTTTTAGCCCTTCCTTCTAATATTTCATCCGTCCAAATTCCGGTATCATACACCAAATGAGGGTGAAGCATATTTACCCTTATCCCTTTTTCACCAAATTCCATAGCAGCAATTCTTCCCAACTGAGCCAATCCTGCTTTGGCTACCGAATAAGCTGCAGCTCCGGGCCCAGGTGCAGGAACATTTTTAGAACAGATAATAACAATTGCCGGATCAATTCCTAAAGAAAGATAAGGATAACATAGTTTAAACAAATGCTGGTAGCTGGTTAGATTGATCTCAATGCTTTTATTCCAAGTATCCATATCCATTCCAGCAATCGAACTGCTTTTAGGAAATATTCCTGCATTGGCAACCAACATATCCAAACCACCAAAATGAGTTACTGCTTTTTTGATGGCATTTTCCATTTGAGCGGTATCCGTTATATCACAAACTAATCCCAATACATTATTTGTATTAAAAACAGAAGTAATAGATGGATTAATATCTAACGCAGCAACTACAGCTCCCTCTTCCACTAATTTTTCAACACAAGCTTTACCAATACCACTGGCAGCCCCTGTAACCAAAGCAATTTTACCTTGCATTTCTTTAGAAGCACCGCCTTTCTTTAATTTCATTTGCTCTAACTCCCAATATTCAATTTCAAAGAAATCTTTGTTTGGTAATACTGTCCAGCCCCCTAATTGCTCGGCCTGGTAAATAGCTTTCATGGTATGTTGGGCTATGTCTCTTATAATGTTACTACTCTTTACGTTTGGACCAAACGACAATATTCCTTGTCCTGGCAGAACAGCCCATCTTGGAGCAAGGTCTAAGCAAGTTTCTCCATTATTGTATTGATCAAAATAGTTTTGATAGGTTGTTGCATAATTTCTTAGGTTCTCCTCAAAATCTCCAGTAAAAACAGCTGGCGTTCTTTTTGTTCTAATAATATGATCTGGAGTAAGTGTTCCTCTACTTGTTAAATCTACCACATTGGGTAATTGACTAAAAGCAACACTTGTTTCAGTTGCATCAAGTTGTGCAAGCACTGCTTTGCCAGTTAATGCTGACACTTGTTTTCTAATCTTTGCTATTGCTAAAACATCTAATGGTGTTTGGCTAGTTATTTCTGCTTTTTTTGGTGCATTTTTAGCTAAATAATCTTCCGCTTTAGATACAATGGCTATCATTTTGTCATAGCTTGCTTTTGCGTCATCATCAAATGTAAACACCCCATGATTTAACAAAATCATTCCATCTAGCTTACTCCAATCTAATCCTTTGGTAAGATTATAAATCTCTTTTGCCAAAACAAAGCCTGGCATTACGTAGGGGACAATAACCATATTCTCGCCATAAATCTCTTTTATTTTTTGCTCTCCATTTGGAGTGTTGGTAATTGTTACCACAGCATCTGCATGGGTATGGTCAACAAATTTATAAGATATCAGTGCATGTAAGATAGCTTCGATAGATGCATTTGGAGCAGACGGATTGGTCATTGCCATTCGTTGGTATTTTACCATTTCAACATCAGTCAACGCATCTAAAGCAGCTAATTGTAATAATTCTTTCATTTTACAAGGTGCGAAACCAGCAGCCTCAATAGTAGCTAAATCCCAACCGCTACCTTTTACATAAATCACCTCTTCTTCTTCTCCAAAAATGTTTGTTTCAGTTACTTTTACTGAGGTATTGCCTCCGCCATGCAACACCAAATCTCCTTCCTGACCTAATAAACGAGAAGTATAAACTCTCAGTTTTACTAAATCATTATCCAGTTGATTGGCCTCTTCATTATTCCATAAATTCCTCATGTGCTGGTCAAGTTATATTAAAAATAGTTCATCAAAAGTAATTGATTTATTCTAAAATCATTCCCTCTCATCTTGCTAAAAATTTTCGGGGAATAAGCTTTTAAGTCCTTCTTCTGAAGCAGGAGAAATGCCTCTTTCCGTAATTAATCCTGTTACATATTTTGCTGGGGTAACATCAAATCCATAATTTAAAGCTGGTGTAGATTCTGGACATATTAATATTGATTTAATTTCTCCATCAACTTTACCTTGTATGTATTTCACTTCATTTTCGTTCCTCGTTTCTATGGGTATATTTTTTACCCCATCAGCTAAAGAAAAATCTATACTGGATGATGGCAATCCTATATAAAAAGGAATATTATTATCAAAGGCGGCTAACGCTTTTAAGTAAGTACCAATTTTATTAGCTACATCTCCATTTTTGGTAGTTCTATCAGAACCAACTAGCACAATATCAACCATTCCATGTTGCATCAAATGCCCTCCAGTATTGTCATTTATTAGGGTGTGTTTAATTCCTTGTTCATTCAGCTCGAAAGCTGTTAAGTTGGCTCCTTGATTGCGAGGACGGGTTTCGTCCACCCAAACATGCACATCAATTCCTTCTTTTTGAGCATGATAAACTGGAGAAAGAGCTGTTCCCCAATCGATGGTAGCTAACCAACCTGCATTGCAATGGGTTAATATATTTACGGGTTCTCCTTTTTTCTTTTTGGAAATAGCTTTTATTAATTCCAAACCATGTTTACCAATGTTGTAAGAAATATCAATATCGTCCTGCTTTAGTTGGTTGGCTTTTTGTAATGCTGTTTTTATCTTTTCTTCCACATTATTTATAGGAAGTATTGCCTTTAGCATTTCGTCAATTGCCCATTTTAAATTTACAGCGGTTGGCCGTGTAGCATTTAATTTTTTGCCTGCATCTAAAAGGTATTCGTTTGGATTTAAGACATGTTGTGCTTCCAGACAAGCCAGATACACGCCATAAGCGGCAGTTACACCTATTAATGGGGCTCCTCGCACTACCATTTCTTTAATGGCATAAACAGTTTCATCAGTATTACTTAGTCCCAAAATTTTGATTTCGTGAGGAAAATACCGTTGGTCAAAAACCTCAATAATCTTAGGGTTATTTTCTTTAACCCAAATGGTTTGCCGGTGTTTTCCGTTAATATTCATGCTTAAAATATATCTAAAATTGTTTCGGGCTGTTTAAGGTAATAAGTGTT
>CAYRAD010000248.1:0-4626 GCA_964422135.1 uncultured Vicingus sp. | reverse complement strand
TTGCTTTAGCTTCTGCTTCCGCTTTCTCTTTAGCCAATCGTTCTTCTTCTTGTTTTTTGGCAGCTGCTTCTGCTTCTGCTTTGGCCTTAGCTTCCGCCTCTGCTTTCGCTTTGGCTTCTGCTTCCGCTTTCTCTTTAGCCAATCGTTCTTCTTCTTGTTTTTTGGCAGCTGCTTCTGCTTCCGCTTTCGCTTTGGCTTCTGCCGCGGCACGTTCTTCTTCTTCTTTTTTCAATCGTTCAGCTTCCTTTTGTTTTTCAATTTCAGTATTTATTAGAGCTAACCTATTTTTTGGTTCTTCTTGTGTTGGATCAATACTTATTGCCTTTTGATAAGCATCTTTAGCGGTTCCCATGTCTTTTTTAAAGAATGCTTTATCTCCTGCCTTCATCGCTTCTGCATACTGCTTCTTTTTCAACTTTTCAGCCTCCTCTTTAGCTTTTTGCTGGTTTTTAAAAGATTCCAGAATACCTGTAAGTTTTTGTGCAATAGGTGCAGTATATCCCATGTTCCAATCAATTTCATTTTTTGCAGGCATATATTGTGCCTTGCCGATTGGTTGTTCTAAAAAAGCTACATGAAGATCCTTGTCTGCTTTAAATAATGTCATTTCAACATATAGGTCTGCTAAATTATTTCTGTTATCAGGTGGTACTCCTTTTGTACTTACAATAATCTTTTTACGAACAAAGCCCGCTTTTTCAAAGAGAATTAAATATTCCTTTTCAAAATCCAGAAATACCTCATATTTACCCTTCCCATCAGTAATTATATTATTGGCATACTGCCCGTTAACAGTTAGCTTTATACTAACGCCAGACATGGCATCTTCACTAAAATATTCGGTTACATTACCGGATAACATTAGTTTATCAGCGTTCTCATCCTGAGCAAAAATTGTAAAGGGAATAATAAGAGGTAGTACTATTCTTAGTATAGATTTAATCATTCTAATAATTTTATAAGTGCTACAAATATCGAAATTATCAAGCACGAATCCTGCCAATATTATTAAAAATTAATTAACAAGGAGATTATTCTTTCTGAGACCTATAAAAATTATAATTTTACACAAGATTTTTATCAAATGGAAGTTGACAATATATTTTCCAGCTATTACCTTGCACCCATTGAATATTTCTATTATTTGAAACTATACAATATTGTTTATCAGGATATTCATGAACATTTTATAAAACAAACCTACCGGAACCGTTGTTGCATTTTAAGCCCTAACGGGGTTCAAAGCCTGAGTATTCCTTTGATAAATGCTAAAAAGCAAAAGGCCGTAAAAGAGATGAAAATTACTTATGATGAAAACTGGCAAAAGAAACATTGGAAATCATTCGAAGCTGCTTACCGAAGATCACCTTATTTTGAATTCTATGAAAATGAATTCTATCCTTTTTATCATGAAAAGAAATACCAATTTTTGGTTGATTTTAATACTGCTTTAGAAGAAAAAACACTTGAGTTGTTGAATTTAAGTGTTAACTTAGTTAGAACAGATAAATATATTGATAATGAATTCGTTAGAAATGATTACAGAAATATGTTATCTCCTAAAAAACCTTCTTTATTAATGTTTAAAAACTACATCCAGGTTTTTAGTGATAGGAATGGTTTTTCTCCAAACTTAAGCATTGTGGATTTATTATTTAATGAAGGTCCGAACGCAAGTAATTACCTGAATATAATTGCAGAAAATTAATAATTCTTAACACTTCCTCTCAAAATATATTTATCTATTTATCCTTAATAAGCCTATATTTGTTTTATGATATTTTTAACCAGAAGAGAACGATTTAATGCTGCACATCGCTTGTTTAAAGAAGAATGGTCGGACAAACAGAATTTTGAGATTTTTGGAAAGTGTTCCAATCCCAACTGGCATGGGCATAACTATCAATTATTTGTTACGGTTAAAGGAGAAGTAAATTCTGAAACAGGCTTTGTTATTAACATGAAGCAATTGAGTTCCATAATCAGGGAAAAAGTAATTGTTAAAATAGATCATAAAAATCTTAATCTTGATGTCGATTTTATGAAAGGAAAAATCACTTCTGCAGAAAATATTGCCATCGGGATCTGGAATGAAATAGAAAAAGACATTAATAATTTAAATTGTAAACTTCATTGTGTAAAAGTGGTGGAAACAGAAAACAATTCAATAAAGTATTACGGGTAAAATGAAAATAATGGAAGATGTAAATAAAAGTATGATTGAAGAAAATAATATGGACGGTTATGAAAGAATAGAGCATTACAATGAAGTTAAAATAGATGCTCTGGCAAGGAGTTATAAAAATGTCATCAAAAACCTAGGAGAAGATACTACAAGAGAAGGTTTACAAAAAACCCCCGAACGTGTAGCAAAAGCTATGCAATACCTAACCCATGGTTATGACCTTGATCCGGCTGAAATTGTCAAATCTGCCATGTTTACCGAAGATCATAGTCAGATGGTTATTGTAAAAGATATAGAAGTTTATTCCATGTGCGAGCATCACATGTTACCTTTTTTCGGAAAAGCTCACGTTGCTTATATTCCCAACGGAAAAATTGTAGGATTAAGTAAAATACCCCGAATAGTTGATGCTTTTGCCAGAAGGCTACAAGTTCAGGAAAGATTGACAGACCAAATTAAAGATTGCCTTCATGAAACATTATCTCCATTAGGTGTTGCAGTAGTTATTGAAGCCCAGCACATGTGTATGCAGATGCGGGGTATTCAAAAACAAAATTCAGTAACAACTACCTCATCCTTTATAGGAGCATTTGAAAAAGATAGAACAAGAAAAGAATTTATCAGTTTAATCTCAAGTAAACTTGGTTAACACATGACATTTTGACTTTTAAACCAATTTGGAATATCATTTGTTATAGCAGATAAAAAATAAATTATGGAAAATCAAAATTTTATAAAAACCCCGATTGAAAGCAATGCACATGTTGAAACAGGTGCTATTGCAAAAAATTTCATCTCGAATGTTTTTACTTATATGACGTTAGCATTGGCTATTACAGGCATAGTAGCATACTGGTTTGGTACCGATTTAGACATGATAAGAATAATGTTTAAACCAGAAGGAGGTTTTAATGCCTTAGGATATATTGTAATGTTTGCTCCTTTTGCATTGGTTTTAATAATGTCTGCAGGCTTTCAGAAATTTTCTTCTATAAGTTTGGTATTGCTTTTTATCGTTTATTCCATTTTAATGGGAATGAGTTTAAGCACCATATTTTTAGTATATACAGGAGGTTCTATTTTCACTACATTTTTAATAACCGCAGGTACTTTTGGTATTATGGCTGTACTTGGATATACAACGAATACAGATCTCACAAAATTTGGATCTATCTTGATGATGGGTGTTATCGGGATAATAATAGCAAGCGTAGTAAATATATTTATGGGTAGTGGCACATTAGAAATGGTAATTAGTATCTTGGGCGTTTTAATCTTTACCGGATTAACTGCTTATGATGTTCAGAAATTAAAAAGAATAGGTTCAGGTGTAGAATATGGAACAGAAAACACCAATAAACTGGTAATTATGGGAGCCTTAAATTTATACCTTGATTTTATCAATTTATTCCTTTTCTTACTAAGATTTATGGGAAACCGAAAATAATTTATCTCCAACTCATTTTTGTTGATTATTAATTGGCACTTCATTGTGATTTTCGCTTTAAAATTCTACTTTTGAATTTCTTTAAAAAATATACAAAATGAGCATACTCGTAAATAAAAACTCAAAAGTTATAGTTCAAGGCTTTACTGGTGGAGAGGGAACTTTTCATGCCAGTCAAATGATTGAATACGGAACAAATGTTGTAGGTGGAGTTACTCCTGGTAAAGGGGGACAATTGCATTTAGACAAACCTGTTTTTAACACTGTTGAAGAAGCAGTAAAGAAAACAGGTGCTGATGTATCTATTATTTTTGTACCACCTGCGTTTGCAGCTGATGCTATAATAGAAGCTGCTGATGCTGGAATAAAAGTTATTGTTTGTATTACTGAGGGAATACCTGTTAAAGATATGATACCAGTAAAAGAATATTTAACAACTAAAAATTGCCGATTAATTGGACCAAACTGCCCTGGTATTATTACTCCTGATGGAGGAAAAGTTGGTATCATGCCTGGTTTTGTTTTTAAACCTGGAAAAATTGGAATTGTTTCCAAATCTGGAACATTAACATACGAAGCAGCTGATCAGGTGGTAAAAGCTGGGTTAGGTGTTTCTACAGCAATAGGTATTGGTGGTGATCCAATAATTGGGACAACAACGTTAGGTGCAGTAAAATTATTTATGGATGATCCTGAAACAAATGGAATAGTGATGATTGGTGAAATAGGTGGTAACTTAGAAGCTAATGCAGGAAACTGGATTAAAGAAAATGGAACTAAACCTGTTGTTGCATTTATAGCTGGAGAAACTGCCCCTGTTGGAAGAACAATGGGGCATGCAGGTGCAATTGTTGGCGGAGAATCAGATACTGCTAAAGCTAAAAAAAGAATTCTAAGATCTTGTGGTATTACAGTGGTTGATTCTCCAGGTGATATTGGTGAAGCAATGGCTGAATTAATGAATGTAAAAGCATAGTTAATGTGTGAATGAGAA
>CAYRAD010000247.1:1173-4627 GCA_964422135.1 uncultured Vicingus sp. | reverse complement strand
CATTTAGGAGGTTACTTAACCGAAATTGATTTATTTATATAATCGAGAATAATTTTGGCGTATTTATTATAATATCTCTTCTGCCGATATGAAGCTACCCACTGAATTCCTTTTATGGCATTGGTCAAGAACATTTCATCGGCTTGTAATAACATGCTTCCATTTACTTCTCCCACAAAAACATTAATATTTAATTCTTTTGCAGCATCAAGAATTTGTTTTCTCATAATACCGGCAATGCACCCTTCTTCCAATGAAGGAGTGTAAATCGTGTTATTTTTATAAAGAAAAATATTTGAGCTTAATGCTTCAACAATTCTTCCATGTTCGTTAATCACAATGCAATCATCTAAATCATTTTCCTGAGCATAGATTCCTGCTAAAATATGTGGAATGTTATTGGTGGTTTTGATTTGAGAAAGAATAGTCGTTTGCCTCCTAAATTCACTAAAAATATCAACTGTTAAACCTACTTTACTCAATTCATAATAATTTGCTTTAATTGGTTTTGCTTCAATTACATATGATTTGCTCTCATTTTCCGGAGCATATAAGCCTTCAGCTGAACGAAAAACAGAAAAGCGTATTCTTCCACCCTTTTTAATCCTGTTTTTCTCAATTAATTTGTTGATTTGCGTTTCTATTTTATTAAATGGTATGTGGGCGGATTGCATCTTTAATACCTTCATACCTCTCTTCAACCTTTCAAAATGATCCTCAATGAAACGCGGTTTTCCATCAACTATTCGAATGGTTTCAAATAAAGCATCACCATATTTAAACCCTCTGTTTTTTATAGTAAAAATCTGCTCTTCCTCCTCGTATAGAAAACCGTTGTAATTGATATAGATTTGAGCACTCAATTGATCTGGTTTAAATATTTAGTTAATGATGAATTTGTATCGATATGAATTGGTTTTACACCTACTTTTACCGCAGCCAATTCATCTCTTTTGCTATCTCCAACAAAGTATGAATTTTCTTTATCAACCTGATACCTCGCGATTGCTTTTTCCAACATGAGTGAATCAGGTTTACGACAAATACACTTTTCATGTATCGTATGGTGTGGACAATAATAAATGTCCAGCAATTCGATGTTTGCTTTATTAAAAAGTTCATGCATATACGAATGAACTTTCATTACATCCTTATGAGTGTAAAGTCCTTTTGAGATGCCTCCCTGATTAGTAATAACGATAAATTTATACCCTTTTTCTTTTAAATTCAAAAGGGCATCAAATAAACCATCGACTATTTTAAAATCTTCAATCTTGTAAGTGTAATCTCCCCGCTCCTGATTAATTACACCATCTCTGTCTAAGAAAATAACCTTATTCATCCCCATTAATTTCGCTAAAGATAGGAAAAGAGCCTATTTATTCAAAATATTAACAATTAGTTAAATAATGAAACTACTTGTAAAATGAAATTTGAAAATGCTCCGGGAACAAAAATTAGGGTGAAAAGAAAGCCAAAAACAGAACCCCAGATATGTGCATCATGTGCAATATTTGTACCTCCCCTTTTCTGCATATACATTTCATAAGCTATGTAAAGCACACCAAAAACCAATGGAGGAATACTTATAGGAATGAACATAATTCCAATTCCTCCATTAAATGGCACAAAAGCAATAGTTGCAAACAATACTGCAGATACAGCACCGGATGCACCAACTGAATTATAAGCATAATTATCTTTATGTTTAAGTATAGCAGGAATTGTTGCTATTACCATCCCACCAATATACAATATTAAAAAATAAGCTATACCCAAACCTTTTAATTGAGCAATCAAAATACCTTCAACCGCTGTACCAAATGAATAAAGCACGTACATATTAAATATCAAATGGAAAATATTGTTCCGGTCGTGGATTAAAGCATGACTAAATATTCTGTACCATTCTTTACGATGTACAACCTGATATGGATTAAACAGTAGTTTACTATATAATTCAGGTTTTCCGTTGGCGGATAAGGATGTCACAACAGTGATGATAATAATAATTAGTGTGAAAGAAAAAGCCATCAGAATAATTTCATTTGGTTTTCCTCGCTATCATCATCACTATTTTTTATCGGACTGGCTTTCTTTTCTTTTTTTTTCGGTTGTACTCCTTTTTTTTCTTTACCTGTTTCTTTCACTTCAACCGTTACTATAATATCATCTTTTTCATCTTCCTGTTCCAGAAGTTCTTTTTTATCAACATTGTTAGCTTCTTCCTCAACTGTTACTCCATTATTTTCTTCATTTTCTGAATCATTCATTTCATCTTCGTCTCCATTTTCATCATTTTCAGGTTCTTCATAAGGAAGTGGTTCCAACAAATCTATATTTTTAACCTTATAAGGTGTTAACCTGTTACCAATGGCTTTCATACCTTTTACGGCAATAAATTCTTCCAATGCAACCTCCTCATCATCTCGTTGATTTCCTTTAACTTTTGCGAAAGAAATCTTTATTTGTGGTAACCAATCTGTTGAAACAACTTCTAATTGCGATTTTTCATGCTCAGTAATAAAAAGTATTTTTTTATCAGTTAATTCTACTAAAAATCGTTTAACGAAGTATTGTTCTTTTTCACCATCAAAGTAAATGGCCGAGATTGGTTTGTTAGGATTCCATTTTTCAATCACAATCATATCTTCCTCAAACTTGGTAAATAAATCGAATCCTGTTAAATGATATTCACCACTTTGCATAATGGTTAGTATTTTATCTTCAGCTTTAAATTCGCCAATAAAATCACCTCTACCTTCAGAATTTAAGCGTTGAACCGTATCATCAAACCAGATTTTACGAGCAGACAACGTAGAAACGCCTTTCTCTTTTAATTCAATTTTGGCAATTTTATATTTAGTTACACGATTCCCTTTGGCTCCTCTACCTTTGATTGCTAGTTCGGATAAATCAAGATCAAATTTCAGCTTTCGAATTTTAGATTTTGGTTTCAACTTTATTGATAAAGTTTCTGCTTCACCATTAGGATTTGCTGTAAACCATAACACTTTTGAACCTGGTGTTCCTTTAGTTAAGTCGTATTCTTTATCTCTGGTAATTGATGTAACATCAAATCGTTTCATCATCGATGGACCTGTTTTTCCATCCTGATAAATCATGTTATATATGGTTCTTTTATCTCCTTTTTTCCAGACACCAATATGTATAATCCCTTTTCCAAAAAATGCTTTTTGAGAAATTTTAGAAACCATCATTACTCCATCTTCTCGGAAAACAATCACATCATCAATATCGGAACAATCTGTTACAAATTCACTTTCAGTACGTTTTAATCCCATTCCAACAAATCCTTCTTCATGGTTGGCATATAGTTTCACGTTTTTAACGGCCACTTTAGTTGCATCTATACTTTCAAAAGAACGTAATTCTGTTTTTCTTTCTCTTCCAACTCCGTATTTTTTCTTTAACTCTTTAAAATAAGCAATGG
>CAYRAD010000247.1:0-1073 GCA_964422135.1 uncultured Vicingus sp. | reverse complement strand
TTCTCAATAAATATTTTCTCTAATGAAGAAAAATGCCATTGCTCTTCTAACTCTCCTTTCCTAATTTCCAACTCCATTTTTAACAAATCGACTGTTCGCTGGGTTGACATCTTCAACATATCCGTTACACCAATAAATTTTGGAGTGTCTTCTTCAATTATTCCTGCGTTGGGCGATATAGATATTTCACAGTCTGTAAATGCATATAAAGCATCTATCATTTTATCCGGTGATTCACCGGGTGATAAATGAATCAGAATTTCAACTTCTTCAGCAGTATTATCCTCTACTTTTTTAATTTTGATTTTACCCTTTGAGTTTGCCTTAATAATAGACTCAATCAACTTATCAGTTGTTGTTCCAAAGGGAATCTCTGTAATTTTTAGTGTCTTTTTATCTTCCTGAACTATTTTAGCTCTTACTTTAATTCTTCCTCCACGTAAACCATCATTATAAGCCGAAACATCAGCCATTCCTCCGGTTAAGAAGTCGGGATACAACGTAAAACTTTTTCCTTTTAAAATTTTTACTGAAGCATCAATCAACTCATTAAAGTTATGTGGTAACATTTTACATGCTAAACCAACTGCAATACCCTCAACTCCTTGTGCTAACAGTAATGGAAATTTGACAGGCAACGTATCAGGCTCTTTGTTTCTACCATCGTACGAAGACAACCATTTCGTTGTTTTGGGATTAAAAACAACTTCCAAAGCAAATTTGGTTAATCGGGCTTCGATATATCTTGGTGCTGCAGCCCGGTCACCGGTATAAATATTTCCCCAATTTCCCTGACAATCAATCAATAAATCTTTTTGTCCGAGTTGAACCAAAGCATCTCCAATGGATGTGTCTCCATGAGGGTGGTACTTCATGGTATTTCCTATAATGTTGGCAACCTTATTGTACCGCCCATCATCCAATTCTTTCATGGAATGTAATATCCTTCGCTGAACCGGTTTTAGCCCATCATAAATATGTGGAACAGCTCTTTCTAAGATTACATAAGAAGCATAATCCAGAAACCAGTCTTCGTACATTCCGGAAACCTGAATAACATTCTCTAAAGAATT
>CAYRAD010000246.1:0-4688 GCA_964422135.1 uncultured Vicingus sp. | reverse complement strand
TTTCCGCTTCCCCTTAGAACAATAAGAGTAGTATAAATTAGAATTTTAAAATCAACCAATAATGACATGTTCTCGATGTAAATAATGTCAAATTTTAATCTTTCTATCATTTGTTGCACATTTTCTGCATAGCCATACTTTACTTGACCCCAAGAAGTAATTCCTGGTCTAACTTTTAGTAAGTGATAGTAATGTGGATCCGTTTTAATAATCTGATCAATAAAAAATTGTCGCTCCGGTCTTGGTCCAACCAGACTCATATCTCCTTTCAGTACATTGTAAAACTGTGGCATTTCGTCTAAACGTACCTTTCTCATAAATTTACCAAAATTGGTAATCCTGTTATCTTTCTTACTTGAAAGAGCCGGACCATCCTTTTCAGCATCAATTCTCATAGATCGGAATTTATACATAGTAAAAGGCTTTCCATGAATACCTATTCTCTCTTGTGCAAAAAATGCAGGACCCTTGGAAGTTGAAATGACAATTATTGCAGTGATTAAATATAACGGGAAAAACACGATTAGAACAAAAATAGCAGTCACAACATCTATAAATCTTTTAATTGATTGCTGCCATGGAGGCATAATGTCTTTTGTGATGACAATTAGAGGAGTTCCAAAAATTGAACTCATTTTGACTGAACCGGAAAGTATATCGTACATATCCGGAATAATTTTTATGATAACCTTAAGCCCCTCCAGCTCAGTTAAAATACTTCCAAGATTTCCATGTTCTGATGATTCTACAGCAATAATTACTTCTTCAATATTATTTTCATTAATTGTTGTCCTTAAATCTACACAGTTCCCATAATGCTGTAAATATTCAGATAATAAATATTTATCTGCTTTTTTTACATGAGTAAAGCCAACTAGTTTATTACCTGTTGAATATTTCTGACTAGTGATTTCATTATAAAGTTCAATTGCATTTTCGTTAGAACCTATTATTAATGTGTTAAACCCTATTTTTCTATGTTTAATTCTTAAACCGGTACTGGTAGTTAAAATAAATCTAAAAAACTCAGTAATAGAAAAATGAAGAAAGAATAATACAAAGTAAGATTTATAATATTGAGTATAAGATGCAACCTCATCATCCAACAACAAAACAAAAAACAGTACTAAAGTCCCGATAATAGAAATTAACAACGTTTGACCAAACTCTTTAAGTCTGGATTTATGATAAATATTATTATAAGTACCTATAACGAAATAAAGGAATATCCAATAAACAGGTATAAGAATCAGTGCATAATAAAAATTTTTATCAAATGAGACAGGGATGTCATAGCCAAATTTAATTGGTTCAAGATTCGTTTTTCTATATATAAAAAATAAGGTCCACACCAAGGCTGCAGAAAGAATATCCAGAGATATGTATTTTAATATTTGCAGTCTCTTATTCATTAGAAATGAACTAATTTTATATTATCTAAAAATATTTCTGGATTACTAGATACAAAAGGATTACTTGGATTATCTTCAATACCTAAGAAAATTTTCACCTCAGAAGCACCTAATTTCTGATTGATTAAATCGGTTAAATTTATATAAATCTTTTTCCAGGTGGATGTAACATTTAGTGTCATTTTAGCATACTGTTCTGAATCCAGATATATACCAACCAAAAGTGGTTCATTGGTTTTAAAATCCATTTCTAAATAGATAGGAGTTCCATTTTGAGGTAAATTAGAATAAGCAACTGAAGTTGCTTCGAAATAATCCATTCCTGATTCTAAATAAATTTGACCTGAGTAGTTTCCTTCCTTAACATCCGTAGCAATTTTATTAACAATAGTATCACTACCGGAAGTATATAAAAAACTCAAGCTTGCCTGTTCAAAATCTTCCATCCACGAGAATTTTACTCCCGTATCGTAGGTCACATAAGGATTTACCTCAATTGTTTCTCCATTAACTAAATTAACCTGCTCCTCGTATGTTGAATACAGCAAATACTTAGCTCTGGAAGCCGAAATACCATTATCTTTAATCCCGGCATATACTTTAAGGTTTACTATACCTTCTTTTAATACAGGAATTGTTGCCGGCAATTCAAAAGCTCCAACTAAATTGTCATTAATATAAATCCAGGCATCCGTGATGTTTGATGATGAAGAACCTTCGGTAGAATAATCAGTTGTAAAGGTGATTTGATCTATTGAAATATAGGCAGGAATTTGTGCTTCATATTTTTCTTTTGAACATGAAAGGAAAATAATTCCTGGAATTAAAAATAAACTATAAATTTTTACGTTGAGCAAATCGTTTTAATGTTTCCGTTAAACGTACGGTTTCAAAAAATATTGTGCAAATGTATTAATCTTCGATTAATGAGGTAGTAATTTTCATTTTTTCTGCAACCCGATACGCAGCATCAAGCATTACACCTCCATCATGAATACCTACTTTTGGTGCAGTATTATTGATAATGGCATGAGCAAATTCATCTAATTCAGATTTTACCGGATTTTCTTTATTAATCTTCAATTTTTTTGAATATATCTCCGTTTTTCCATTGGTTTTAGAAGCAAAAAGGCTAGTTTCCTGTTTTAAATAATCTATTTTTATGTGTGCATCCTGTTGATAGAACTTTGATATTCTCTCATTTTTCAACGAAATTCTGCTTGCAGTTAAATTAGCAACGCATCCATTATCGAATTCAACAACGGCACTTACAATGTCGGGGGTATTTCCAATAACTTCAACTCCGGTTGCACTTATCTTTTTGATGTTAGATTTTACCACACTTAAAACAATATCCAAATCATGACTCATCAAATCCATCACCACAGGAATTGTTGCCGTTTTTGAATCAAACTCAATCATACGGTGGGTTTCAATAAACATAGGATTTGAAATATAAGGTAAAGCTGTTATAAAAGCAGGGTTAAAACGTTCAACATGTCCTACCTGAACTTTTACATTAGCTTCTTCAGCCAATTCAAGCAATTGTTTTGCTTCTTCAACAGTTTCGGTTACCGGTTTTTCTATAAATACATGTTTAGATTGTTTGATAGCTCTGGCGGCATAATCAAAATGATATGCTGTAGGCTGAACAATATCTACTACATCTACCTGACTAATCAAATCATCAATATCTGTAAATAGTTTGGTGCCGTATTTTGTTGAAACTTTTAACTGATTTGGTTCATTGGCAGCAAAAAATCCAATCAACTCAAAATCGTTAATTTCCTTTAACAATTTGACATGAGTCAACCCAAGATATCCTGTTCCTATAACACCAATCTTTAACATGATATACAAAAGTATAGTATTGAAAATGGAGCATAAAGAAGGAAATAATTTCTTATTAACACATCAGGTTTAATAATAAGCTTCAAAAGCACCTTAAACATGTTGAATAATCTTACTTATTTTGCTTTGAAATAAATATGATGAAAGATACCTACCGACATAAAGGATTAAGAAATAAATTGGTTCAGGAAATTGCTAAAAAAGGAATTGAAAGCGAGAATGTGCTAAAAGCTATCGAATCTATTCCACGTCATTTATTTATTCCTGATAATGCCTTACATAAATTTGCCTACGAAGACAAGCCTTTCCCAATTGGTTCCGGACAAACCATTTCTCAACCTTATACCGTGGCTTTTCAGACCGAATTGTTAGAATTAAAAAAAAGGGATAAAGTGCTGGAAATTGGCACAGGATCGGGATATCAAACTGCAGTTTTATTGGAAATGGGAGCAAAAGTATTTTCCATTGAACGACAAAAAGCTTTGTTCGATAGGACTAAAACACTTTTACCTCAATTGGGATATAACACCAAACTTTTTTATGGCGATGGTTACAAAGGCTTACCCGAATTTGCTCCCTTCGATAAAATAATTGTAACTGCCGGAGCTCCATTTATTCCTGAAGACCTGCTAACTCAATTAAAAATTGGTGGCATAATGGTGATACCTGTTGGAAAAGGCGACAATCAAACCATGAAAAAGATGGTGAAAACGGATTCCGATAAATACAAAACGGAAGACCTCGGAGAATTCCGTTTTGTTCCGCTTTTAAAGGAAAGAGGAAGGGATTGAATCATTTGTTTATTAATTTGAAATTAATTCCAAAAGCAATCCCGTAACTATATCGAGAGCCAGGTGGTGGGAAAGCTAAGTAAATAGCAAAAAAACCTGAAGTTTTAAATGGATTAGAAAGATAGCTGGCATATTCAATTTCTGTAAAGAAAGCAAATTCATTAGAAATTATTTTTTCAAATCCGATACTTGTGGTATAACCGATATTAAAATTTTTATGAAAAGGAATGACAGGGTTGGTACCTGGAGGGTTTTTAAATTCATTATTTAATAAAAATTCACCATAAAAACCAGCTGAACCATAGATAAAAAAATTGGATATAATTTTTTTATCTATTCTATATTTTAGAGGAATATTAATATTGTTCTTTTCATATTCCTCACCAAGTCCTTTATTTAACGTATTTTGAAACTTATACCAAACAACATAGGTTCTTTTTATAGAATAAATGCCCATTTCAATACTACTACCCTTTTCCCCGATTCTGTAAATTCCCTGTAACCCATAATTAAACATTTTATTTAGAGTTCTAAATTTGTATGAAAATTCTTTAATCTCTTTTTAAGAGCAAGCCATTTAACATTAGTAGATATTGTATTTTTTTTTATTTTATATTTAGTGTCCCTAGAATTT
>CAYRAD010000245.1:0-4734 GCA_964422135.1 uncultured Vicingus sp. | reverse complement strand
ATTTTTTTCAAAATAATAATATTTAATTTATAAATATATAATTTAAAAGAGTATAAAGTATTAAATCAAGAAAATATACCACGCTAATATTTGCAAATATAAATTTTGAATATAGCTTACTAATAGTAAGTATTTTAATGATTTTGATAATAGTATAATGACAAATATATTGTTAATTTTGGAAGTTGCAATAAAAAATAAAATAATGAAAAAGTCGAGAAAATATAAAGAGGCGTTGGAATACCATTCACAGGGAAAAGCGGGAAAAATAGAGGTTAATCCTACCAAGCCATATAGTACTCCTAGAGATTTGGCATTAGCTTATTCTCCAGGAGTTGCATCTCCTTGTCTGGAGATTAAAGATAATAAAGATGATGTTTATCAATACACAGCCAAAGGCAATTTGGTAGCTGTTATCTCTAATGGAACGGCTGTATTGGGTTTGGGTAATATAGGTCCTTTGGCATCAAAACCTGTTATGGAAGGTAAAGGTCTTTTGTTTAAGATATTTGCTGATATTGATATCTTTGATATTGAAGTTGATGCCTCTGATGTTGATTTATTTGTTAGTACTGTAAAAGCAATTTCACCTACGTTTGGTGGAATAAATTTGGAAGATATAAAGGCTCCTGAGTGTTTTGAAATTGAAGAACGATTAAAAAAAGAGCTTAATATTCCTGTAATGCATGATGATCAGCACGGAACAGCTATAATATCATCAGCAGCTATGCTTAATGCAATAGAATTAGCAGGGAAAAAGGTGAAAGACATAAAATTAGTGGTAAGTGGTGCTGGAGCAGCTGCAATATCTTGTACTAAACTATACACAAGTTTAGGCGTAAAGAAAAAAAATATTGTGATGGTTGATAGCAAAGGCGTGATCAGAAAAGACAGAGAAGGATTAAGTGAAAGCAAATCATTATTTGCGACTAAAAGGGATATCAACACTTTGGTAGAAGCTATTGTTGATGCAGATATGTTCCTTGGATTATCAAAGCCTGGCGTTCTTACTAAAAAAATGATTAAATCTATGGCAGATAATCCGATAGTGTTCGCTTTAGCTAATCCTGATCCTGAAATTAAATATGAAGATGCGATAGCTGCTCGAGAAGATATTATTATTGCAACTGGTCGTTCAGATTATCCTAACCAAGTGAACAATGTTTTAGGGTTCCCTTTTATTTTTCGTGGAGCACTTGATGTTAGAGCAACAGGAATAAACGAAGAAATGAAACTAGCAGCTGTAAGAGCAATTGCTGATTTAGCAAAGGAAACAGTTCCTGAAGCGGTTAATGTAGCTTACCATCAAAAAAACTTAACTTTTGGTAGAAATTTTATTATTCCCAAACCACTCGATCCTAGATTGATTACAATTGTAGCACCTGCTGTAGCTAAGGCAGCAATGGATTCTGGAATTGCTCAGCACCAAATTAAAGATTGGGATGCATACAAAGAAAAACTTTCTGAACGATTAGGATTAGAAAATAAATTGCTAAAAAATATTACATTAAAAGCTAAGCAAACACCTAAAAAAGTTGTTTTTGCCGAAGCTGATAATTATAAAATATTAAAAGCAGCAATTATGGTTCATGAGGAAGGGATTGCAAAGCCTATATTATTAGGAAAAGTTAAGAAAGTTCAAGCTGTAATTGATGAATATAAATTAGATATTGGAGATATACCTATTATTGACCCAAGAAGTTCTAGTCAAGATGTTAAGAAAAATAAATATGCTAATTTCTTGTATGAGAAAAGAAAAAGGAGTGGGGTAACCTATCCTGATGCAAGAAACATGATGCGAAGTCGAAATTATTTTGGTTCTGCAATGGTAGAATTTGGTGAGGCAGATGCATTGATTTCTGGTTTAACAAGAAACTATAGAGATACAATAAGACCTGCTTTACACGTGATTGGTACTGATGATGATGTGAAAAAAATTGCAGGAATGTATATCCTCTTTACCAAAAGAGGACCATTCTTTTTTGCTGATACTACTGTAAATACTAATCCAACTGCTGAAGATATTGTTAATATAACTGCTTTAGTAGCTAAAATTGTAAAGCGTTTTCAAATTGAACCAAGGGTTGCTCTGATAACCTATTCTAATTTTGGTTCTGCCGAAGGTGAAGATCCAACTAAAATGAGAGAGGCTACCAAAATGTTACATGAACAACATCCTGAAATTGTTTTGGATGGAGAAATTCAAGCAAATTTTGCAGTAAATAAAGATCTGAGAACTGAAATCTTCCCATTTTCTGATTTAGCAAATCAAAAGACTAATACATTAATTTTCCCAAATCTCTCAGCAGGGAATATAGCTTATAAATTATTGCAAGAAATGGGAGAAACTGAAGCTATAGGACCAATTTTGTTAGGAATGAAAAAACCAGTTCATATTCTACAATTGGGAAGTTCTGTTAGAGAAATAGTAAATATGGTGACTATTGCTGTTGCTGATGCCCAAACTAGAAGATAACTTATGATTGCACAAATAAAAGGGAGATTAATTGAGAAGACACCAACTTATGTTGTTGTAGATTGTGGCGGAGTTGGCTATCAACTCAACATATCTTTAAATACCTATTCTAAATTAGGAGATTCGGAACAGTGTATGTTATACACTCATTTTGTGGTAAGAGAAGATGCCCAGTTATTATATGGATTTAAAGAAAAAAGTGAAAGAGAATTATTTAGACTGTTAATATCTGTTTCAGGAGTTGGCTCCAGCACAGCGATGATTATTCTTTCTTCATTATCTCCCAACGACACCAAACAAGCAATTTTAAGTGCTGATGTGGTTACTTTGAAAAGTGTTAAAGGAATAGGAGCAAAGACAGCAGAGAGGATTATCATTGATTTAAGAGATAAAATAGCTAAGATTGAGAGCTATGATATTAATTCATCAATAGAGAACAATACAATTAAAGATGAAGCGTTAAGTGCATTAATTATGTTGGGGTTTGCAAAAAAACCGGCAGAAACAGCATTAACTAAAATAATTTCAACTGGAGAAGATATGACTGTAGAGGAGCTTATTAAAAGAACATTAAAACACCTATAGTATTGGTGTTATTAATTTGAATTTTAGATTAAAAAAATATAAAAAAGTAAGCTTGATAGTGAGCTTAGCAGCTATTATTATGATAGTAAGCTGGCTTTCAAGTCCCCTTAGTACTCAGGCAAAATATTATTATACTTTTCTTGATTCACTTTCCGTTGATAGTCCGGATATAGACCTTCCTTACCCGTTTGAAGATAATAATGGAGGACCAGATAATAATAATTCAGGAGGACTTTACTTAGACAATCCAAGTAATATTGAGTCTGGTTTTGAATATGATCCAGAAACAGGTAATTACAACTACTATGAAAAAATGGGAGATCATTACTTTAAGTATCCCACTTATATGGATTTTGAAGAGTACATTAATTATGATTCTAAGAAATCACTTCAGGATTATTGGAAAGAAAAAACAACTGCTGATGACATCAACCAAACCAAAGGGTTTAGACCTAAATTAGTAGTGAAAGGCGAAGCTTTTGACAGAATATTCGGAGGAAATGTAATTGATATTCGTCCACAAGGATCTGCTGAACTTTCTTTTGGAATAAATAGATCAACTAGAGATAATCCTGCTTTACCATCTAACCAAAGAAGTACAACAACATTTGATTTTAATCAGCAAATTCAGTTAAGCGTTGTTGGTCATATTGGCGAAAAGTTAAAGATTACTACCAGCTACAATACAGAAGCTACGTTTGATTTTGAAAATCAAATGAAAATAGAATACACTGGTTATGAAGATGAAATTATTCAAAAAATCGAAGCTGGAAATGTTTCACTCCCTATAAAAGGACAACTGATTACCGGTAGTCAAACTTTATTTGGAATTAAAACAGAGTTAAGATTTGGCCGAATGACAGTTACAAGTGTTTTGTCGCAAGAAAAGGGAGAAAAAAAGGAAATCAATGTTCAGGGTGGTGCCCAGATACAAAAGTTTGAAAAGGAAGCATCAGAATATGAAGAAAACAAACATTATTTCTTATCTCAATATTTCAGGGATACTTATGAAAGCTCATTATCAACTCCACCAATAATTTCATCAAGAGCTATTATTAACAAAGTGGAAATATGGGTTTCTAATGTAAATAGTGCAGTTGAGAATACTAAGAATATTATTGGTTTTATGGATTTAGGAGAGGGAACGCAAGCAAACATATATAACGATCCTTTAGTTATTGATAATAATACATCTCCTAACGTAAATTATCCTGATAATAATGCCAATAATCTTTATTTTAATCTGTCTGATACCACAGGAGTATCACCATTAAACACCTCATCAATTAGAGGATTTGTCGGAGCAAGTCAAGAATTAGAGGCTCACGGATATGCCAATGGAGTTGATTTTGAAAAATATGAAAATGCAAGATTATTATTACCAACAGAGTACACATTAAATCCACAATTAGGATATATCTCTTTAAATTCATCACTAAATTCTGATAATATTTTAGCTGTTGCATTTCAATATACCTTGGATGGTCAGGTTTACCAAGTTGGAGAATTTTCTACCGATGGAGTAACCGGACAAAATGCACTCTACGTAAAACTTTTAAAAGGAACAACAATAAATACATCATTACCTACCTGGGATTTGATGATGAAAAACGTTTATGCTCTGGGAGCATTTAATATTTCTCAAACCGACTTTCATTTGGATATATTTTATA